>JAEWME010000198.1 GCA_023393265.1 Bacteroidota bacterium
GACTTACGAATACAGCATCGACGGCGGATCAACCTGGAGTGCAGATGGTAATTTTACCAATCTTTCCGCCGGAACATACAATGTTCAGATGCGCGATGGCGCACATTTAGAATGCGTAACTGCGTTGGGCGAAATTGAAATAAGTCAGCCGGATGAGGTTACTGTTGAATCGGCAGTAACACCAACAACTTGTATTGGGAATGCTACTGGGTCAATTGATATAACTGTATCAGGAGGGAGCGGCATATTTACATATCTCTGGAGTAACGGAGCAACCACTCAGGATTTGAATAATATTCCTTCAGGAAAATACAGTGTTGTTATCACCGAACTTAACGGGTGTGAAGTTTCAGGAGAAAAGAATTTTTATGTGACCAGCATTAACAATGTTCCTGTCGCTTTTGACGATTCTTATGAAATAGACGAAGACGAGGCTCTTGGAACAAGTGTGGCATTCAATGATGAACCGAGTTGCGACGGCGGAAATGTATGGAGTCTCCGTGGAAGCAACGGTGGAGCACAGCACGGAATTGTTACGATGAATAGTCAGGGGACTTTTAATTATATACCAAATGCCAATTATTTTGGTAGCGACGAATTCAGTTATTCTTTGTGCGATGTAAACGGTGACTGTTCTATATCATTCGTACGAATCACCATTGCTTCGGTAAATGATATGCCTGTCGCCAACAACGATGTTTTCGCAACACCTGAAGATATTCCTATCATTAGAGAGACGGTAGCCGATAATGATATTCCGAGTGGCGACGGTGGAAATGTATGGAGCCTGGTTGGTGAAAATGGTGGTGCTTTAAATGGTAAAGTTACCATGTATCCCGACGGAACTTTCGACTATATTCCGGCTCCCGATTTCAATGGTTCCGATTATTTCCTGTACCAGATTTGCGACATTGATGGTGATTGTGAACTGGCTCGTGTAACCATTATTCTGAACTCAGTTGGAGATGTTCCGCTGGCAAATGATGATTTTATTTCAACGCTGGAAGAAACACCAATAATTGGTGCTTCTGTAGCTTCGAACGACATAATCAGTGGCGATGGGGGAAATAGCTGGAGCTTGTTTGGTGTTAACGGTGGTGCTCAGCATGGAAAAGTTGTGATGAACCCCGAGGGAACATATTCATACTCTCCGGATGCCAATTTTACTGGTAACGATTCCTTTATCTATTTTATCTGCGATGTCGATAATGACTGTACTGCAGCCATTGTTACCATTACTGTTTTGCCGGTAAACGATGCACCTCTTGCTACTGACGACATCGGAATAACACTCAAAGATATGCCTGTCTCCGGAAACCTTTTGACCAACGACAGCGATCCTGACGGAGATATCCTGACCATAAATACAACTCCGGTTTCTGGCCCTTCACTCGGTTCTGTCATAATTCATCCAGATGGAACATATACATATACACCAAATTCGGGTTATTCAGGGGCCGACAGCTTTGTGTATGAGGTTTGTGATAATGGTGTGCCTGCACTTTGTGATCAGGCGAAAGTGACCATTGATGTGATTGAGCTTCTGCCGCAAAATAATCGTCCGGTAGCGGTGAATGACAATTACCACGGATCACAGGGATTAATTGTCACAGGTAATGTTACATCGAACGACTTCGACCCGGATGGGAATTTAAACCTTAACAGTGTGGTGATTTTAGGTCTCGACCCTGCAAATGGCAGTTTCTCGATTAGCCCCGGTGGTTTGTTCCAATATACCCCAAATGCAGGATTTGTTGGTTCAGTGAGCTTTGAGTACCGCATTTGCGATATGGGCAGCCCTGCCTTATGTGATGTAGCAACTGTTACCATCGAAATATTACCAAACCCTGAAAAGAACTCAACTTTTGCAACCAACGACAGCTATTTTGGCTGGGAAGATATACCTTTTTCAGGCAATGTACTATTGAATGACAATGACCCACAGGGCGATATTCAGTCAGTAAATCCAATACCGGTTGTCTCTCCTGAACATGGGAGCGTTAGCCTGAATACTGATGGTACATTTACTTACACACCTCATCCGGATTTTGTTGGGCCCGACTGGTTTGTGTATGAAGTTTGTGATAACGGTTCTCCCAAAGCCTGTGACCAGGCAACAGTACAGGTGATCATCGGGCAGCAAAATGATGCACCTTTGGCCATGCCCGACATCAATAATACATTTGTGAATATGCCTGTTTCGGGAAATGTGTTAACCAACGACAGCGATCCTGAAGGCGATATGCTGACAGTGAATACTTCTTCGGTGACGGCACCTTCCAACGGAACAGTTTCCATCAATCCTGATGGTTCGTACACTTACACGCCTAACCCTGGATTTTCAGGTGTAGACAGCTTCACTTATGAAGTATGCGACGATGGTGTTCCGGTAGAATGCAGTCAGTCGACTGTTACCATCAAGGTGATCGACCTGCAGAAGGATAACAACGCGCCTGTAGCCAATAACGACATCTACCAGGGGCGAATGGGTTACCAGGTAAAAGGAAATGTGATCGCCAACGATTTTGACGCGGATGGCGATCTGGATATGAATAGCATAAAATTACAGGGTGCCGCACCTTCAGTTGGTATTTTGGTACTGAATCCTGATGGAACATTTGTGTACACACCGCCAACAGATTTTAAAGGTACTGTAAGCTTCCGTTATCAGGTTTGCGATCTGGGAAATCCTGCCAAGTGCGACGAGGCAGATGTTATCATAGAAATAGGTGCCAGTCAGGATAAAAACACGACTGTCGCCGTAGACGATATTTTCTTCGCGTGGGAAGACAGTCAGGTGTTAGGCAATGTTTTGACTAACGACTACGATCCTGAAGAAGATTTACAGGTGGTGAATACCATGCCTGTAAAATCACCGGCTCATGGAACGCTCACGCTCAATGCCAACGGAAGCTTTGTTTATACACCAGCCATTAATTTTAGCGGACATGATGAATTTGTTTATGAGGTATGCGATAATGGCTTACCTAAAGCATGTGATGTCGCTACTGTTCATCTGATTGTTGCTCCACAAAATGATGCTCCGGTTGCCAAAAACGATATTGGAACAACATTCAAGGACATGCCTGTCTCCGGAAATCTTTTGATCAACGACAGCGATCCTGATGGAGATATGCTGACTGTAAATTCTTCTCCGGTTTTTGCTCCGGCCAATGGTTCTGTTATCATTAATTCAGACGGAACATATACATATACCCCAAATTCGGGCTATTCCGGAGTTGATACTTTTGTATATGAAGTTTGCGATAGTGGTTCACCCGCTTTATGCGATCAGGCGACGGTCACTATTAAAGTGATTGATTTGTTGCCAGAGAATAATGCACCGGTGGCAATGAACGATGTTTACCAGGGGTCAGAAAACTTGCCTGTGAACGGAAATGTGCTGGGTAATGATTTTGATCCGGACGGCAATCTCGATTTATTGAGTGTAACTGTTTTAGGACTTGATCCGGCTAACGGAACGTTTACCATGTATCCCGACGGAACTTTTACTTACCAGCCAAATGCAGGATTTGTTGGGTTAGTGAGCTTTGAGTACCGCATTTGCGATATGGGCAGTCCTGCCTTATGTGATGTAGCAACTGTTACCATCGAAATATTACCAAACCCTGAAAGGAACTCAACTTTTGCGACCGACGACAGCTACTTTGGCTGGGAAGATACACCTGTTTCAGGCAATGTACTATTGAATGACAACGACCCGCAGGGCGATGTTCAATCCGTAAATCCAATACCGGTTGTTTCTCCGGAACATGGAAGCATAAGCCTGAATACTGATGGTACATTCACTTATACACCAAATCCGGATTTTATCGGACATGACTGGTTTGTGTATGAAGTTTGCGACAATGGTTCTCCTAAAGCCTGCGATCAGGCAACTGTTTTCATTTTAGTCGGTTCTACCAATCAATTACCTGTAGCAGTCGACGATACCGGACAAACCAGCGAAGATATACCACTATCAGGAAATGTTTCGATAAATGATATCGCTAGCGCCGATGGAAGCAACATTTGGTCGGTGGTGTTGCAACCTCGAAATGGTACTCTTGCAATGAATCCGGATGGAACTTTTACTTACACTCCTGAACTGGACTTTAATGGAGACGATTCATTTACATACAAGGTCTGCGATATCGATGGCGACTGTGCTGAAGCTACTGTTTCCATTACGGTTAGTCCGGTTAATGATTTGCCAGTCGCCGATGATGATGAACTGCAGCTTTATCTTGATGGCGTTTTGAATGGAGATGTTTCTGAGAACGATGTTCCGAGTGGCGATGGCGGAAATGTCTGGACGCTTACTTCAGAACCGGTTCATGGCTCTGTGGTGATGAACATGGACGGTACTTTCGCATACACACCAGAAGCGAATTTCTCGGGGGCCGACAGTTTCACTTACCGGTTATGTGACACGAATGGTGACTGTGATGAGGCAAAAGTTACAATCAGCATGGTTGATGTTGTTCTGCCCAACCAGGTGTTTACACCCAATGGCGACGGGCAAAATGATACATTCATCATCGTGGGAATTGAATATTATCCGAACAACAACCTGACTGTTTTCAATCGTTGGGGAAATGTGGTGTACGAAAAGAATGGATATTTAAATGAATGGGATGGCTATTCCAACAGGGGAAAAGTTGGAGATACTGCGCTGCCGGTAGGTACATATTTCTATGTGCTTAACTATGGAAATCATAAGCATAAAACCGGATATGTATATCTCGACAGGTAGTAATCAACTCAAAAGTTTGAAGAAAATGACAAATTTCGCAAAACTCAATATGAAGAAAGGCATCTTGTTTGCTTTTATACTGCTGTTCTTTTCATGGTATGCTTCGGCTCAGCAGGATCCGATGTTTACACAGTATATGCTCAATCCGGTCTCGATAAACCCTGCTTATGCCGGTAGCCGCGGTACGCTGAACATCGTAGGAATGCACCGCCAGCAATGGGTAGGTATCGAAGGGGCGCCAAAAACTCTTACCCTGTCAGTTAACAGTCCGTTCCTGAATTACAATGTGGGACTTGGGCTGAGCCTTTTGTACGAAGAGATTGGCCCTTTGAAACAAGCGGGTTTTTATGCCGACTATGCCTATCACCTGAAAGTTTCCAATAAAACCAAGCTGGCTTTTGGCTTGAAGGGCGGTGTAAATATCTACGACATTAATCTGTTGAATCAACGAGGTGCCGAAAACGACGATCATATTGCGATGTATGGCTTTCGGAAACTATATCTGCCAAACGTAGGATTTGGTAGTTACTTGTATTCAGATCGTTTTTATCTCGGCTTTTCAATCCCGAAAATGTTACAGAACAGTCTACTTCCGGAGGACAATAGTTTGCAATATGCCAATAAAGAGCAACGCCATATTTTCCTGATGGGTGGTTTCGTAACCGACCTTTCCGAAAATATCAAGTTTAAGCCGTCGTCGACCATCCGAATGGTAAGCGGATCACCGGTTTCTGCTGAATTTTCGCTGGCTTTGTTATTTCAGGAGCGGCTTTGGGTTGGTGGAATGTATCGAATAGGCGACTCGTTTGGTGGTATGGTTAAATTCGACATCAGTAGTCAGTTGAGCCTCGGATATTCATACGACCTGACTAATTCAAAACTGCAACCATACAGCCAGGGAACTCACGAAATATATATTAGTTACGATTTTGCATTTAAGAATAAAAAGATTTTGTCACCACGATACTTCTAGAAAAAACCTTGCTATGAAATCATATCCGAAGAAATTAATTGTTTTACTGCTTTCAGTATTTCTTTTTGCTCCGGCTTGGGTGCTGGCACAGGGAATTCAGGAGAAAAAGGCGGGTCAGTTGTTTGACGAGTTTGCTTATAGTCAGGCCGTCGAAGAATACGAAGCTTTACACAAAGCCGATCCGTCAAACCAATTGTATGTGCAACATCTGGCATACAGCTACTATAAAATGTTGAATTATAGTAAAGCTTTGGATTACTATACCCTTTTGGTTCAGTCAGATATTCATAAACCGGAAGATTTGTACGATTATGCTCAACTGCTTCGGATAGCCGGCAAATATGACGAAGCAAAAAGCTGGCTGGAAAAATATATTGTCAGTGCTCCGGGAGATCTTCGGGCAACCAAACAACTCGAAAACATTAATTTGCTTCTGAAACTAAGGGCTAACAGCGAAAATATTGAAATAGTCAATTTACCTGAAAATTCGAGGTTCACCGATATGAGTCCGACGTTTTACAATGACAAAATCGTGTACGCGTCGGCGAAAGACAGTTTTTCGATGGTACGCAATAATTTCAGATGGAACGATGAGCCTTTTCTCGATTTGTTCGAAATTGACGGTGGTGCCAATCCGAATCTTAAAACCGATAAACCGCTGAATGGCGACGTAAATTCGAGGTTTCACGAAGGACCGGTTTGCTTTACTTCTGATTTCAATACCATGTATTTTACCCGCAATAATTTCCTGGAAGGGAAAGTTGGAAGAACCAATTCAGGCGTTAATAACCTGAAAATTTATACTGCCGACTTTTCAGGAAAAGAATGGAAGAATGTGAAAGGTTTCTGGTACAATAGCGACGAATATTCTG
This sequence comes from Bacteroidota bacterium, assembly GCA_023393265.1. GTDB lineage: Bacteria > Bacteroidota > Bacteroidia > Bacteroidales > Prolixibacteraceae > Aquipluma. The sequence continues at coordinate 6,602 of JAEWME010000198.1, forward strand.
CAGGTCATCCTGTTCTGTCTCCTGATAACAAAACGCTTTACTTTATTTCCGACATGCCTGGAGGATACGGCGAAACAGATCTTTATAAATCGGCTTGGGAAAATGGAAGCTGGGGGAAACCACTGAATCTCGGAGCAAGCATCAATACACGCGGGAAAGAAATGTTCCCGTATGTTGACAAAGATGGAATCCTGTATTTTGCCTCTGATGGAATTCCTGGATTGGGTGGTCTCGATATTTTTGCAGCCAAAGACGACGGTAACGGAAATTATACTGTCGTTAATTTAGGCGCTCCGCTTAATTCGCAGTACGACGATTTTGGCTACGTGGTCGACACTGATTCTCTGAATGGATATTTTTCGTCGAACAGACCTGGTGGAAAAGGCGAGGACGATAATTATTATTTCGAAATCAGAAAAGTTGATTTGCGTGTGTTGAGCTACGATAATCATACCAAACTAATCATGCCGGGAGCAGTGGTAGCGCTAAAAGACGACAAGGGAACAGTCATTCAGTCGACCGTGGCTGATCAGGATGGAGCCGTAGTTTTCTCGGTTGAGCCAAGGAAAAAATATACGATTCAGGCAGAAAAATCAACTTATGAGCCCGAACGGAAGGACGTGGATATTCACGGAACTCCTTTTGAATTCAATCAGGAGGAAGATCTTTATCTGAAACAGGCGCATCCGTACCTCACTCTCGAAGTTATCGACAAAGAAACCGGGTTGATTATTCCAAATGCGTTGGTCGATATTTCGGAAGGAAAATATGATGAGGCAGAACTTGAGGACAGCAACGGTATTATCAAGATGCGGATGAATGAAGAAACCGACTATTCTTTTTATGTAACTGCTGAAGAATACTTTGATAAAACGGCTAAATTTTCGAGTGTTGGCAAAGATCCGGGCGAATATTCGATGACCGTTGAACTGGAAAAAATCGCAGCCGGAAAACAGTTCGTGCTCGAAGATCTTTATTACGATTTAAACAAGTGGAACATTAGGCCTGATGCCGCGCTGGTACTTGATAAACTCGCGAAAATTTTGCTCGATAATCCTGAAGTTCGGATCGAGATTGCCTCTCACACCGACTCGCGCGCCTCGGCTGAATACAACATGGATCTGTCGCAAAAAAGGTCCGAATCTGTTAAGGAATACCTGGTTAGTAAAGGAATTGCAGCAAGCAGGTTGGTTGCCAAAGGGTATGGCGAATCACAACTTATTAATAAATGCGCAGATGGAGTTGATTGTCCGGAGGTCGATCATCAGGCCAACCGCCGAACAGTCATCGAAATCCTGAATCAGGATATCCGCAGGGTTAAACGCGGTAGCAAGAACGTTTACTACTTCTAATATTTCTCATAGCTGTGACTCGTCCATTCGTTTGTGGGCGAGTCACTATTCAAACCGAAATGGCTCCGGGCTTCTGGGTTGAAAACTGTAAAAGCGACTTTTTGAGACGCCGTCGAGAATAAATCCGACAGGTGATACATCGCTAGGGTTATTGGGGTAAAATGCCAGTCGCAACTGAATTGTTTTAAATACAAGATTTTCATTTCTGATTCGTAATCCAATACCAATGCCGGCATAATAACTCTGTTTGAAAACAGACTGGTCGGCTGGGCCGATAATGCCCAAATCGAGAAAAGAAAATAAGGCCGATTGAAAGTTTAATACCGATCTTTTCTGAAAAAATACATTTTCAATATTCATGGTCAGGCGTTGTTGTCCACTGCCAATTTTGCTTCCAAAACCACGAATTCCATCTTTATTGATCAGTAGCAGGTTTTCGATGTCGTAACGGTTTATTCCGAAGGTATAATTCATTTTGATGAACTGTCGCGCCCTGACATTCCAGATGGTAAAAAGCTGGGAAATAAAATTCAGTTTAAAATCTATCATTCCCTGTGTCATTCCGGAGTGATTGAAAAAACTTCCAACGCCAAGTGCCGAGTATAAGTAAAAAGGTTTATTCCTGAAGATATTTCCTGTTGAGAAGAACAGATGGCTGTACCATCTATCCTGAAATTCGTTGTGATCGTATCCAAAAACCAATTCGTGCAGATAACCTTGCGGAATATCTTCCGTCAATCCGTAGCTGTACACCAGTCGGTCGCGGGTGTACGAACGTTCCGAAAAGCTGAGTCCGCCAAGATACATCACGCTGTTGGCAAAAAACTGGTTCCCATTCGCATCTGCCGGTGGCCGGTCAATGTAATTAATGTACCTAATTCGCCCTGAAAAGGTCATCTGGAAACGCCGGTCATTCTCGTTAATTCCAATGTTGATTCTTCGTCCGTACCAGCCGTCAAGGAATGTGTAATTGAGTGGAACTTCGCTTTCGACATTATTGCTCAAAAGCATTTTCCCGGAACGAAGACTACGTAATGCGGTGATTCCACCTGCATAAACCGACTGAGGCCGCAAAAAGTCACGCTGGAATGAAATTGAATATTCTTCGTGCAGGTACGTGTTTGCATAACTGGCCGAAAAGTTGATAAAGCGACCCATGACGTTGTTTATTGAATAGAACGATTCAAATCCAATATTTGGTGATTCGTCGGTATGGACGACAAGATTTGTCCCGATTTCGTGCCCAACGCCCAGTACGTTTTTATCGTAAATCCCAATTGAGCCTTTGTGAATATTGCCAACACCGCCTTGAACGCCAAAGGAAAAAACATCCTGAGTCAGGATAAGCAGATCAACCGTTCGCGGATCGTTAGGCCTCGGCGTGATAAAGATGCGCACATCTTTCAGGTATGGCAAACTTCTCAACAGTCGTTCGTTGTCCATCATCAGGTCCGGATCAACCTTTTCGCCTTCTCTTATCCAAAGGTTTTTCCTGATAACGTATAGGTCGGATTTGGAGTGCAGTTTGTTGGCAACTTTTTCAACCCAAATATTTGTGGTTCGTGCAGTATCACTAAAATCAGGCCCAAAAACCTGCAGCGATTTGATGGTGATTTTGCCAATGATTTTATTCTCATAGCCTTTGTAATATTCGTATGAGAGGAATTCCTTATCAATTGTGTCTTTTTTGCCGCAGATCATCGATCCATAAAGCCATCGTGTAATTTTGTACCTCGATGCTTTCACCTGAAGACTGTCATAGAATATTTTTGTGTCTTTTTTATCCGGAATCAGATCTGTTGAGTCTTTCTTAAGCGCAAAATGGTCTTCTCCTTTTACAGAAGTCACACAGACCAAAACCATCCAAAAGCAGACCCATTTCATCGTTTAATTACTTTTTCATCGAATTCTAAAATTATCTAAATATTCGCAAACTGGCAGAAAACGGGAATATTTAACAAATTTTAATAATGGAGCGGTTTGTAGGGCGTTCAATCTATTTTGGAAAATAACGACAAAAAACGATGGTCTATTTTATTAAATTTGCGCCCTGATGATACATGTTCGCGAACTATATCGGAAAAATGTTTACGGGATTATGGGAGCATTGATTTTCCATATTCTGCTTGTTGTTGCTTTCTGGATAGCAGAGCAGGATTTATCTGCGGTTCCGAAGGCCGAAGAAGCTATTTTGCTTGATTTTACTGCACCTGATAAGGAACCAGAACCCACTCAGGAAGAAAAGAAAGAAAATCTGGATAATAGTGCAGATGCAAACCAGCGATCCAGTTCTGTCAGTAATCGTGCGGTGAACGACGCAGCGCCCAGAGATAAGTTTTTTGACAAAAGCTACCAGCAGGACATTGAGGAAGCAAAAAAGCTTGTTGCCGATGTAAATAATCAATTGTCGAAAAAAGCTTCTGCAATAAAAAAGATAAGAATGCCTGAAATTACAACCGAAGGGCAGAGTAGGGATTCGATCAAGAATGTTGTTTATTCAGGAAAGAGTAACATTCATTATTTTCTTAAAGATCGGTTTCATGTGAGGTTACCCATTCCGGTGTACCTGGCAAAAGGAGGAGGACAGGTTGTCGTAGATATTCAGGTCGATCGCGACGGACGGGTTGTGAAAGCGCAGGCACGTTCGGCGGCAAACCTGCACGACCCCATGTTGCCACAATATGCACTTGAAGCTGCCGAACGCACTGTATTTAATGCTGATGCAAAAGCTCCTGCCATTCAGAAGGGCACAATAACCTACAATTTTGTCGCGCAATAACGATTTTGTGATATTAGCGGAACATTAACTTTAATATCATTTAACAATTATTTTCACAATTTTAGATTACCGGAGCTTATCTTTGTAATACATTTTTTTTCATAAGTTTAGGTTTAGTTAGGTTAGTTAGTTTAAGAGAGAGAAGGTAGGACAGAGGTTCTACCTTTTTTATTTTTACGAAAACTGATCCTGGAATTCTTAAGGAAAACATTGAACCATAGTATAGTTTGTGGTTTTCTTTTCTCCTGATTGTTTTATTAAACGGATATTTTCTTTTAGGTTGAAACAAATCGTTTTATCACCTTTTTATCTTGATTGGATTTTTGAGATGGAGCAAATTCTCAGGAGCTTACAAATGAATTCGTCATTACCTTTTAAACTCAGGAAATTAAAATCAATAATAATAATTTGCATTTTTGACTTTTTATAATGATTTTTAGCGATTATAAAGGGCACCTGGAATAGTCCTGCGATTTGTGAAATCAACTTAATGCATATCCTTTGCGATGATCGATTATTCGAACATAGATCTATTGAATGGTATTCTTCGGAATGATACTATTGTTTTGCAATATATTTACAAGAATTTCTATTCCAAGATTAACTTCTTTATTAAGAAGAATAGTGGGGATGATGATGATGCTAACGACATTTTTCAGGAGGCAATTATTATAATTTACCGAAAGCTGAAGGCAAGCGAGTTGGTATTAGATTGTTCTTTTGAAACTTATTTGTACTCTGTTTGCCGCTTTTTGTGGCTGAAGCAGTTGGAAAAAAGAAAAGTGGAAAAGGAGAAAATTAAAGATAATCATGAATACAACGAAGATATTTATGATGACAATCTGGAGAAAGTTGCCGATTTAAATGAACGTTACCGGTTGTATCAAAAGCATTTTGTCAATTTGGGAAAAGATTGTCAGAAAGTACTCCAGTTGTATTTCGATAAAGTTCCCCTGAAAAACATTGCACAAATCATGGGTTTTAAAAGCGAGAAATACGCTAAGAAGCGCAAATTTAAGTGTAAAGAATATTTGATTAAAAGCATCAAACAGGATCTTGAATATAGTAAGATATTAAGTGGCAATGAGTAATCAGCCATTTAAGCCTCGCGATTTGCGGGGCCTTTTTCTTATGTACCAGTCGGCAAAAACGAGTAAGGCAATCACAAACAGGAAAATCACGAAATAAATGTCTTTGCTGGTATAGAGTGGTTCAGGATTGCCGATATTTACATAGCCGAGCCAGAAATGTGGGTGAGCTGTCAGTTGGTCAGCCCTGTTCAGATGATTCAATTTGGCCATTCTCAGCGCTACATCTTTCCTTTTTCCTTTGGATAAATAAGAGTAAAAGTCTTCCATTATCTGCACTCCTGACTTATCCTCTACCTGCCAGAGCGTCATTACGATAGATGGACAGCCTGCATAAATAAATCCACGGGCCATACTCATAACGCCTTCTCCTTTTTGTAGTTTTCCACTTCCGGTTTCGCAGGCACTCAGCACCGCAAGACGTGCTTTTAGCTTCATGTTGTAAATTTCGAACGTATTTAAATACCCATCCTCATCGCTTTTTATATCAGGATCAGAAAATACGAGTTTCGAGAACATCGGTACCGTATCGTTAATAACGGTGTGCATAGCCAGATGGAGAATATCGTAATCGGTAGCTTTTGATTTAAAGGATTCTTCCTGAGCCTTATCGTCCACAAACAGATCTGCGTGTATAAATTTTGAAATTCCCCGGACTTCATCTTTTGCTCCAATCAACGGCGTGAAATGATATTTAGCCGAGGTCTGAGCATCGACTCTAGTTTCATCGAAGTTGTATTTTGGTGAAAAAATGATCAGGTTTTTATTTCCCGATTTCTCATTCTTGAAGTAACTGTTTGATAAAGTTGCTGAGTATGAATAGTCAATTACGAAATCCTTCACGAGATAAGAGAGATTTCTAAAATTCATAACCGTAGTGTCGGGCATTGAGCTAATCAAGGCATCGAATGGTATATACGATAGTTTCCCATGCGGGATGATTGTAAGCGATTTTCCCTGAATGCGGCGGTCCACAGGCTTAAGTAGCTGCTCATAAAGTGAATAGGCAGAACGGGCGTATGCTGTGAAATCTTTTTTCTTTGTGTTTAAATAATTAGGACTGACAAGAAAATCGTGTACTGCCTGAATTGTCTTTTCAAAGCGATAATCAATATTCTTTTTTGTGAAGCTGACCGAATCCTTCGTGATAACAAAACGGTATAGTTCACCAAATTCATCTTTATTTTCAGGTTCGTTGATATAGTATTCAATTACCGCTTCTTTTGACTTAAGCCTATCCTGTATCTCATTTATTTCAGCAACTTTGTTTTCGTATTTGAGGGCATAATATTCTGGGTAGGTTTTCTCGAAAGATTCAATCATCTTGCTATACTCCTCATTGTATCTGAAGATTTTGGCTGAGTAAAGGTTTAATTTCTGTGAATCCGGTTTGTCCAGATGATTTTCCTCAAATAACATGGAGGTGTAGTTGGCAATACTGCTTTTCAGAAAGTTCTCTCGTTCAATAAGAGTATCCGGAATTCCACCAAATTCTTTGGCTTTAGTGTCTTTCACCGAGGCTAACAAATTCGAAGATTTGCTTCTTTCTGAAAAGCCGAAAGCTCTTTCAAGAAATTCAGTTTTGTTTGTTTGCTCATACAATTTGTATGCAATTCTCATTGTTTCATCAAACGTGGATTCCTGATTTTGCGAAAGAAATAGTCTGCTTTCTTCACTGTCGAAACCTATTTGGAGGCTATGGATCAGGTCTACTGATTTTGAAAGCGTATTTAAACTGGCAACTGCATAGCGATAAAAGCCATCTTTGTTAAACTCAGATAAAAGAATATCAGACATTTTTTCCATTGCCAGCGCTTTTTTCTTTAGCACCTCTACCAATTGAATTTCTGATCTAACATTTCTTAAATTTGGATTTGTGAATGGATCTTTGTTGTCAAAAGAATCAACCAACGCGATGGTGGCATTCTGGTAGTATTGAATTGCTTCTCCGAGGTATTTTTTTCGCTGAATCCTGAAGTCTTCCATCTGGTGTGCTTCGAGGTTTTTCAGGTAATAGTAGTCTCCGAAATTTGACTGGACTTCGGCATAATTTGTACTTTTTTCCGAGAAAAATTTAACAACGATATCTCTCGCCTTTGTGGAGAAAAGTAATGCCTTCTCGTAGTCCTTTTTTGCCATCAAAAATGCCGAATAGGCAAGATATTCAGAAATTAGCTCCGAATTTTTCTCACCATATAACGAAATCCAGCTTGCGATGGCTTTTAGATAGTAACTTTCAGCAAGTACATAGTTATTTTCCTTCTGATAGGCGTTTGCAATAAGGTCATAAAGGCGTGGTTGTAAATATGGCGGCGTTGACTTTAGGTTAGCGAGGGCATATTTGATAGCTTCTTTTGTATTTCCTAATTTTAACTGAGCATCTGCTATATTATATTTTGAATCCTGAAAATTTATGCTAAATCGTTCATCTAGGCTATCTTTTTTTAGGATTCGATATGCATTTTTATGGTAATCAAGAGATTTTATGTAATCTCCCTTTAGGTAATATATTACTCCAAGATTTGCGTAAACGACACCTAGGTTTGAGTATTCATTTCCAAATTCTTTTATGTATAATGTTTCGGCTTTTTTATATGCTTCGATTGCTTTGTCTAAATTTCCTAAATTTTTGTATTGTATTCCTAGATTAGTTAGAGGTGTTGCTAGCTTATAACTATTTGGTCCAAATGCTCTTTTTCGAAGTTCATAAACTTTTGTGAAATTATTAATTGCTTCTTCAAAATCACTTAGTCGCCCAGCGATTACTCCATTGTTGAATGATTTTATGATTATCAGACTGTCTTGTTCTGATAACTTTGGGTTTATTCCAACTGCGTTTGGAATAATTATAAATATTAGAATTTGGATTCCTATAAAGTTTATGAATGATTTTTTCACTACTTAATTTAAAAATCAGATTTTATCAGGTACATGGGTTACCTTTTGTTTTGTTTCGGAATAAAGAGACGAACAAGAATA
>JAEWME010000204.1 GCA_023393265.1 Bacteroidota bacterium
AAACCGTCTCTTTCGATGGTATAACGAACCTGTTCCGAACCTGGCGTAATCGTGAATTCAGCTTTTGTTTTTAGCTTTTTATCAACGGCTTGTGTAGCTAGCGATGCTGCCCGCGAGATGTCTTCGTAAGAAGAGTTAGTGCACGAGCCAATTAAACCCACTTCAATTTTAGTCGGCCAGCCGTTTGCTTTTGCTTCTTCGGCCAGTTTCGAGATGGGTGTGGCGCGATCGGGAGTAAACGGTCCATTCACGTATGGTTCCAGTTCGTCGAGGTTAATTTCGATGAGCTGGTCGAAGTATTTTTCAGGATTGGCATATACTTCAGGATCGGCAGTGAGGTGTTCTTTCACTTCATTCGCCAAATCAGCAACTTCGGCGCGACCAGTGGCCCGCAAATAGCGCTCCATCGATTCGTCGTAACCAAAAGTAGAAGTGGTTGCGCCAACTTCGGCTCCCATGTTACAGATTGTTCCTTTTCCTGTACACGATATCGATTGCGCACCTTCGCCAAAATATTCGATAATCGCGCCCGTTCCGCCTTTCACGGTAAGGATTCCGGCCACTTTCAGAATAATATCTTTGGGAGCTGTCCATCCATTCAACTTGCCGGTCAGCTTAACGCCGATCAGTTTCGGAAATTTTAATTCCCATGCCATTCCGGCCATCACATCCACGGCGTCGGCCCCGCCAACACCAATCGCAACCATTCCGAGTCCACCGGCATTTACGGTGTGCGAATCGGTTCCGATCATCATTCCTCCGGGGAAAGCATAGTTTTCGAGCACAACCTGGTGAATGATTCCTGCTCCAGGTTTCCAGAAGCCAATTCCGTATTTATTGGATACAGATTCCAGGAAATCATACACTTCCTTGTTAATTTTGATGGCATCATTCAAGTCGGCCAAGCCATTTTTGCTGGCCTGAATCAAGTGGTCGCAATGTACAGTTGAGGGAACTGCAGTCGTGCTTTTCCCTGAGTTAATGAATTGTAAAAGAGCCATCTGAGCCGTAGCGTCCTGCATGGCAACGCGGTCGGGCGCGAAGTCAACATAGTCGGCGCCCCGCTTGAAATCTTTCAGCGGCTGGTCGGCATAAAGATGTGCATAAAGAATTTTTTCTGACAGACTTAAGGGCCTGTTTAGGTGTTTCTTAGCCTTTTCGACCTTTGCACCTAGTTCCTTGTAAGTTTTTTGAATTAAATTAAGATCAAACATGTTTTTGGTTTTTATTATTCCAGGATATAAAACTTTCCAAAAGTCAAACTATTTAACAAAGCCTTTCCTGTTTTGTTTTTCGAACGCAGCCTAATATATTAAAAAATCTTAGACGAAATATACTGTTTGGAATGGGATTTTAAATAGTGTGTTTCTATTAAAGATGAGGTAAAACTTATCCTTCTGAAAATAATCAATCTGTTTGAGGTCCCTTTATTTTGTTCGTCAGACGACTGACAAATCTCAGTTTGACCCTTGAATTCTGGTATCGATCGGTTATTTCTTCGAAACAACTTTTCGTTGAACTCCGTGAGTTCTTAACGGCACTGGTTTTCGTTTGTTAATTTTTGCAAATGACAATTAATCAGGCCAATTGAATCCAAACTATTTTAAACAGATGCTCGTTTAAAATATCAGACTAATTACTCTTTTATTTCATGAAATATTTTGTATTATTTGGATTGATCGTCATTGGGGTTCACGTTGCCAGCGGAAGGACTCCGGAACAGAAGCCAATTAAGGTGATGAATTTCGACCAGTTACAGCCCTATTTAAAATTTAAAAATGATACCGTTTACCTGGTTAACTTTTGGGCAACATGGTGTGCTCCTTGTGTTGCCGAATTGCCTGCCATCGGTGAAGTTGAGAAGAAATATGCCGGTAAGAAGTTTAAGGTTCTTTTGGTGAGCCTCGATGTTCCCGGGCAACTGGATTCGCGTCTCAAACCGTTTGTCCAATCAAGAAAAATTAATTCTGAAGTAATTCTGCTGAACGATCCCAATCAAAATCGCTGGATTGATCTGGTTGATAAAGATTGGTCAGGAGAAATTCCTTTTACGGTTATTTACAGTAGAAATTTCCGCGAAACCTATAACAAGTCTTTTACTTTCAATACACTCGATTCTATTATTAACCAAAAAATTAAGACGCCATGAAACTCAAATCATTTTTTATAACACTATTAGTACTGGGCGCCTCGTCAGTTTTTGCCGGAGGTTATTTAGTTGGCGATAACGCGTCGGACTTTAAATTGAAAAACATCGATCAGAAGTTTGTCTCGCTAAGCGATTATCCAAATGCCAAAGGTTTTGTTGTGGTTTTTACCTGCAATGGATGCCCTTATGCACAGGCTTATCAGCAGCGGCTGGTTGAAATTGATAAAAAATACAAACCGCTGGGTTATCCTGTGATTGCCATTAATCCAAACGATCCCGGAATGGCTCCGGCCGATTCGTATGACAAAATGGTCTCGGTAGCCAAAGAAGTTGGTTTTACTTTTCCCTACCTGATTGACGAAAAACAAGAAGTTTACAAAAAGTATGGTGCGACAAAAACGCCGCATGTATTTGTACTTCAGAAAAAAGGCAATGATTTGGTGGTTGAATACATTGGTGCAATCGATGATAATTACCAGGATGCAACCAAGGTGACATCGCCGTTTTTAGCCAGTGCATTGGATGCATTAATCGAAGGAAAAACACCTGAACCTGCAACCACCAAGGCAATTGGTTGCGGAATTAAGGATAAAAATAAATGACACGGTTGTCAAATTTTATTGAGAAATGGGGAGGACAAATAGCTGTCCTCCCCATTTTTTTAGTCAATCGTGGCAACCATTACAGCTTTTATGGTATGCAGGCGGTTTTCGGCCTGATCGAAAACGATCGATGCTTCGCTTTCAAATACTTCTTCGGTGACTTCAATTCCGTCGAGACCAAATTTCCTGAAAATATCTTCACCCACCTTCGTTTCCCGGTTGTGAAACGCTGGCAGACAATGCAGAAATTTCACTTTGGGATTATCTGTCAGCTCCATCGCTTTTTTATTTACCTGGTAGGGCAGCAACAATTTGATTCGCTCTTCCCACACCGATTCTGGTTCGCCCATCGATACCCAAACGTCGGTGTACAAAAAGTCACAATCTTTCACGGCTTCTTCCAGATTTTCAGTCACCAGTATTCTGGCGCCGGTTTCTTTTGCGATTGCCTGACAGGTTTGCTGTAATTCGGGTGAAGGCTGGCATCCGGCGGGAGCTGCGGCACGGAAATCCATTCCAAGTTTGGCAGCGCCAACCATCAGCGAATTTCCCATGTTGTTGCGGGCGTCGCCGAGGTAGCAGAATTTTATTTCGTTGAGCGGCTTATCTGAATGCTCTTTCATGGTCAGCATATCTGCCAAAATCTGTGTTGGGTGAAATTCGTCGGTCAGCCCGTTCCAGACAGGAACTCCAGCATACTCGGCAAGTTCTTCTACAATGCTTTGAGCAAAACCGCGGTACTGGATTCCATCGTACATCCGTCCCAATACGCGGGCGGTATCTTTAATCGACTCCTTATGTCCGATTTGCGATCCGGAGGGACCTAGATAAGTGGCATGAGCGCCCTGATCAAATGCTGCAACTTCGAACGCACAACGTGTGCGGGTTGAGCTTTTCTCGAAAATCAGCGCGATATTTTTACCAAAGAGCATTTGCTCTTCCAGCCCGTTTGCTTTTGCTTTTTTCAATCGGGCAGCCAGATCGATCAGATAAACAATTTCTTCCGGAGTGAAGTCGAGTAATTTCAGAAAATGACGTCTTTTTAAATTGATTTCCATATCTTTTTAAATGAAGAATTTTGAATTATAAATGCTTTATTTTTTACTTGAAACATGTATCCTGAAGCTTGAAACTTTTCAATCATATTCCATCGTAATTTTCGAACCATACGATTTGTCTTCCAGCTTCTTTGCTTCGGTGATAACACTTTTGTCGCCACCGTTTTTAATAAAGTACAAACAGGCTTTGATTTTAGGTGCCATTGTTCCTTCAGCAAAAGTTCCAGATTCCAGATATTTAACGGTGTCGGCGTAGTTCAGGAATTCGAGTTTTTCCTGGGTTGGTTTCCCAAAATCTTTGTAAATGAACGAAACATCGGTCAGGATATAAAATTCGTTGGCTTTGATTTGAGAGGCCAGCAACGCCGAAGCAAGGTCTTTGTCGATGACAGCGTCGAGCGTTCGCAGGTCGCCGTTTTCGTCGTAGTAAACCGGAATGCCACCTCCGCCGGCAGCAATAACAATATTTCCGGCCCGAACCAGGCTCTCAATGGTTTCGCGGTTAATGATGTCGATTGGTTGCGGCGACGGAACCATTCGGCGCCAGCCACCGTGTGTTTTCGACGATGGTTTAAAAATCCATCCTTTCTCTTCCTTAAGTTTCTTTGCTTCTTCTTCCGGGTAAATTTTTCCAATTCCTTTTGTTGGGTTGCTAAAAGCGGGGTCGTCGGGATGAACGGTTGTCATGGAAACCATCGTGATTACATTTTTCTTTATCCCGTGTTTTTTCAACACATTGCGAAGCATTCGCTCAATCATGTACCCGATTCCTCCCTGCGAGTCGGCCACACAAATATCAAGTGGCATCGGTGCGATGTTATAAACCTGGCTTCCGGCATCGTTGCGCATCAGGATATTTCCAACCTGCGGCCCGTTTCCATGCGTGATCACCAGTTCGAATCCTGCATTCAGCAGAAATATCAGATTCTCAAGTGTATCCGTCGTGTTTGTTTCCTGTTGTTCGATGGTCCCTATTTCGTTTTCGCGCAGCAGCGCATTTCCTCCCAGGGCTACAACCGCAATTTTTTTCATAAAAAAACCGAATTGTTATAATTACAGAATGTTAAATGACAACCCGAACAAACTTAAAAAAACAAACGAATTATAAGCATGATCAAAGCGTGAAGTGAAGATAGAAATCAATGCTTTAAAACAGTCCCGGCGCTATGTCGAAACGAATAAAAGTTGAATAATCTTTTGTTTCACGAGTTGAAATATTTGTAACGAATCGTTAGTACTGTAAAATATAAAATAGTCAAATTTCGTTAACTTTGCGCACGAATATCAAGCGAATGGCAAAGAAAGTAAAGAAACCGGCTAAGGCAGCAAAACCTTCACAACCCCCTAAACCCTGGGGAATTGTACGTTTTTTCAAAAGTAATCAGTTTAAATACACGCTCGGACTTTTCCTGATTATCCTGAGTGGATACATGGCGGTAGCGTTCGTCTCCTATGTTTTTTCTGGAGCTTCCGATCATGCCAAACTGGATATGTCTTTTTCTGAGTTTATCGATCCGTCTGTTCAGGTTGGAAATATTGCAGGTAAGGGAGGTGCTTTTCTTGCCGAGCAGTTTATCAACCTGGGTTTTGGCTTCCCTTCGTTTTTCTTTGTCGCTATTCTTTTCGTTGCAGCCCTCAATTTATTTGGTTACAAAGGCATCCGTTTTTTCAAAACGCTGGTGTTTTCGCTGGTTTGGATGCTGTGGTTCTCCATCGCATTTGGCCTTGCTTTGACCGATGCTGCCGGAAATCAGTTTTTGTATGTCGGCGGAATGTACGGATTTATTTTGTCGAGCCTGCTATCGTCCCTTCTGGGAACAATTGGGGCAGCGCTCATTCTCGTATTTCTGCTTTTTATTTTGCTGGTTGTAACATTTCGGCAATTCATACCCTGGTTAACTGAATTGCTGGCTAAAAAAGACAAAGAGCCGGAAGTTGCGTCTGAATTGTCGGATGTACCGGAAGGCGCTGTTGCTGAAAGCCCGCTTCAGGATATTGAAGATCCGGCAATTTCCAAAGTGATCACTGAAAACGACCAGGTGAAAGCCATTTTTGATCCTGATTCGCATGAAGAAAATGATGATGATTTTGAGGTGGAAAATACCATTTCGGGAAAATCGGTGGAAATGAGCATCGAAGATATGCTTTTCGATCAGGAACCTAAGCAGCCGGAGGTTAAAGCTAAAAAAACCGAACCGGAGCTGCATGTAAATGAGCCAATTGTGGAAGAACATGCTGATGACGAAGAAATGCCGGCGCTGGAAGACTATGATCCGACCCTTGATCTCTCGTCGTATAAATATCCAACAGTCGATTTACTTGACGATCATGCTTCTGGTAATGCAGAGGTGAGCAACGAAGAATTAATTTCGAACAAAAACAAAATCGTTGAAACCCTGCGTCATTATAAAATCGAGATTACCAAAATCAGGGCGACCATCGGGCCAACAATTACCCTGTATGAGATTGTTCCTGCTCCAGGTATTCGAATTGCAAAGATTAAAAACCTGGAAGACGATATTGCGCTAAGCCTTTCGGCGCTGGGTATTCGTATTATTGCGCCGATTCCCGGACGTGGTACTATCGGGATCGAGGTCCCAAATCAAAAGCCGGAAATTGTATCGATGCGTTCGATTATTGGTTCGAAGAAATTTCAGGAGTCGAATGCTGAATTGCCCATCGCACTTGGAAAAACCATTTCGAATGAAACATTTATGGTCGATTTGACCAAGATGCCGCACATCCTTGTTGCCGGTGCTACTGGGCAAGGTAAGTCGGTTGGTTTGAATGCCATCATTACCTCGCTGCTCTATAAAAAGCACCCGTCGCAGTTGAAGTTCGTACTGGTCGATCCGAAGAAAGTTGAACTGAACCTATATTCCTCGCTTGAAAAGCACTTTCTGGCTAAAATGCCTGATGAGGAAGAAGCTATTATTACTGATATTCAGAAAGTGAAAAATACACTGAATTCAGTTAATATTGAGATGGATACACGCTATGACCTCCTGAAGAAAGCGCACGTCAGGAATATTACCGAATACAATGCCAAATTTATTGGTCGAAGGTTAAATCCGGAGAAAGGGCACCGGTTTCTTCCTTACATTGTCGTAGTTGTCGACGAGTTTGCCGACCTGATTATGACAGCCGGAAAAGAAATTGAATTGCCGATTGCCCGTATTGCCCAGTTGGCCCGCGCGGTAGGAATTCACATGGTAATTGCCACGCAACGTCCTTCCATTAACATTATCACCGGCGTTATCAAAGCAAACTTCCCAACACGTATCGCTTTCAAAGTTGCTTCTATGATCGACTCACGCACGATTCTGGATACACCTGGCGCCAACCAGTTGATTGGTAAGGGAGATATGCTCGTTTCGAGTGGCAGCACGATGACCCGTGTCCAATGTGCATTTGTTGACACGCCTGAAGTGGAGCGAATCTGTGAATTTGTTGCTGCGCAAAAAGGCTACCAAACAGCGTTTTTGTTGCCTGATTATGTTGGGGAAGGTGAGTCTGGTGCCGTTGAAGCTGATTTGGCAAACCGGGACGAAATGTTTGATGATGCGGCCAGGTTGATTGTCGTCAACCAGGTGGGATCGACTTCCATGATCCAGCGAAAATTCTCGATTGGATACAATCGCGCAGGCAGAATTATGGACCAACTCGAAGCGGCCGGAATCGTTGGTCCGAGCGAAGGAAGCAAAGCACGTCAGGTCTTAATTCAGGACGAATATACTTTGGAACAATTATTGAATGGATTGAAATAGAACTCAAAAAAACAGAAAGAATGAAACATTTATTTTTAGTTAGCCTCTTAATCATTTGTGCTTTAGCTGGTTTTTCGCAACAGGATGCAAAAGCAAAGGAAATTCTGGAAAAAGTTACCAAAACAACACAGGGACTTCCGTCGCTTGATGCAAGTTTTTCTTTTGAAATGAATAACAAGGCTCAGAATATACACGAAAAATACACTGGTACTATTGTGCTGAAGAATAAAAAATATAAGCTTGATATTCCGCAGATGGGACTTCAGGTTACTTGTGATGGCAAAACTATTTGGACCTACAACTCGAACTCTAACGAGGTGAATATTTCGAACCTCGACGAAGCCACCGATGAGTTGATGGATCCGGCAAAGATTTTTACAATTTATCAGAATGGATTCAATTACAAATTTATAGGCGAAGGAGTTGAAGCTGGCGTGCCCGTTTATAACATTGACCTGACACCACAAAAACCTTCAGGAGACATTCAGAAAATCAAAATCATGATCGATAAACAGAAATCATTGATTCGCGGTGCAAACATGACGGGTAAGGATGGTAATTCCTACAATGTTTCGGTCAGCCAAATGAAAACAGACGGAGTTTACCCCGATTCAGATTTTGTTTTTGATACGAAAAAACACAAAGACGCTGAAGTGATCGATATGAGATAAACGAAAAAGGGTGCCATGAGCACCCTTTTCTATTTTTCTTCTTTCCTGATTTTAGTTTTTCATTTTAGCGTGCGTCATTCGCTCAACCGATGCAATTTCGATGAACGAGGTTCCGCCGCCCACGCCGAAGTTTCCACCTACGTAAACAACGGTATCTTTTTCCGTGATAAATTTCTTCTCAACCAAATCGAGCAACGCTGTTTCAACCAGCTTGTGCTTATTTTTCTTAGATATAATTTCACTGGCAAAAACACCGTACGACAGAGCCAGCTCTCGTTTCACCCTACCATTGTGGCATTTGGCAAAAACCGGCAGCGCTCCGCGGAAAGCAGCGATATACCTGGCTATTTTTCCAGTTAGTGTATCTGTTACTATCGCATTCACTTTTAGTTCTTTTGAGGCCAATACAGCAGCTTCAGCAAGGAATGCAGATGTTTCGTTGTCCAAACGCGGGACCGGCAAATCGTTGCGGCGGTCTTTGCTGGCTTCTATTTCAAGAGCAATCTTCGACATCACCTTTACAGCTTCAACCGGGTAACTTCCGTAGGCCGTTTCGCCTGAAAGCATAATGGCATCAGTTCGATCGTAAATTGCTGTGGCAACGTCACTTACTTCAGCACGGGTAGGCCGTGGATTTTCGATCATCGAATGAAGCATCTGCGTGGCAATAATAACTGGCTTTTTGCGCTGAACAGATTTTCTGATAAGTCTTCGTTGAATAGACGGAATTTTTTCTGCCGGGATTTCAATTCCGAGGTCGCCGCGTGCAACCATAATTCCGTAGGCCAAATCGAGAATTTCATCGATGTTGTTTACTCCATCGAGGTTTTCAATTTTAGCAATGATTTTAGCCTTGCTGTTTCTTTTATCGAGTATATCCTGAACCGCCTGTACATCTTTTTTATTACGTACAAATGAGTGGGCGATAAAATCGATATCGTGCTTGGCAGCAAATTCGATGAATTCAACATCTTTGGGGCTGATGGAGGGAAGATCCACGCTAATTCCGGGGGTATTAATACTCTTTTTATTTTTGATTTGCCCGCCGTTCTCGACCTTACAGATTATGAAGTCTGTAGTTTTATCAATCACTTCAAGCGAAATATCTCCATCGTCAATCAAAATGTGGTTTCCAACCGGAACATCTATATGAAAGTTTTCATAGCTCACAAAAAAGGTATCACGAGTCGCTATTCCTTCTCCTCCTTTAATTTTAAGAAGGTCGCCGGCTTTCACATCAATAGGCGTTTCAATTCCTTTCGTCCTTATTTCAGGTCCTTTGGTGTCGATCAGTATTCCGA
>JAEWME010000207.1 GCA_023393265.1 Bacteroidota bacterium
GCACTACACCCGCTCCCATCTATGTTCTGTTTCGCGAAGGAGAAACAACTCCGGTTTCGGGACAGTTGAACATTGTGAATGTTGTTCCCGGCGACGCAGGCTACAACGATTTCTGGCTGGTTGTAAAAGTTGCGGTTCCCAAAGACTATGTGGCCAATACGATTACCAGCTACGACGAAATTTACCAAATGGGTTATCCGCTTACAACAACTACAACCATTGTAAATTACCCGGTGGTGCCCAAAGGTTCGGTGGCCCGCAAACGGTTCCTGAGCACCGAAAGCGCAGAGCTGACCCGCGGCTGGTATAAAAACAAGGTAGTGTATTATTTCAATTTCTTCGAGAAGGAACTCATGGCAGTCAACGGCAAAGTGCCAACTTCCGACATTTTTGTCTGCTTTAATGTCAATCCGGGCGAAACGGGCGGTGGACCAGCTTCAGGATTTAAAACAGAAGGCATGACCGCTACCGGACAAACGCATAACATCCCGGAAACCATCCCGACTGATGCCGCCTATTCGCCGCTCTGGGACGTACAGATTTACAACAATTCGAACTTTGCCGGTGTTAATAGTCTCGCAAGTATCAGTTCAGTAGAGATTCTGGCAACCGACGCCGCCATCGTGAACTGCCCCATCGTCTGGGTTCAGCAGTAACCATTTAAAAATGAAAACAATGAAAACAATTCTTCTGATCATCGGGATCGTGCTTTACGGAATTGCCGGATGCACGCAAAACAAACCGGCGCAAACGAAAACAGAAAACAGCGTTCAGGAGAAACAATACAACCCGCTAACTCCTGAAGAAGAAGCCGTGATTGTACATAAACACACCGAACGCCCGTTCTCGGGGAAATATGAAAACTTCGATGAAGAAGGGACTTACGTGTGCAAAAGATGCAACGCTCCGCTTTACCGGTCGAAAGATAAATTCGATGCACAGTGTGGCTGGCCAAGTTTTGACGACGAAATTCCGGGTGCAGTGAAGCGCGTTCCCGACGCAGACGGGTTGCGTACCGAAATTATTTGTGCCAACTGCGGCGCCCATTTGGGACACGTTTTCCTGAACGAAGGGTTCACAAACAAGAATACGCGGCACTGCGTCAACTCAATTTCGCTGAATTTTATCCCGGCTTCGGCTAAAGTTGCCAAACGCGACACGGCTATTTTTGCCGGAGGGTGCTTCTGGGGAGTTGAATATTACATGCACCAGGCCAAAGGCGTGATCTCTACCGAAGTGGGCTACATTGGCGGACACGGCGAAAAACCAACCTATCAGCAGGTTTGCAGCCACACCACCGGTTATGCCGAAGCTGTCCGGATTATTTTCGATCCGCGAAAAACGACCTACGAAAACGTGGCCAAACTGTTCTTCGAGATTCACGACCCGACGCAGGTGAACCGACAGGGACCCGACATTGGCGACCAATACCGATCAGCAGTTTTTTACCTGAATCAGGAGCAAAAACAAACCACCGAACACCTGATTGATTTACTGAAACTGAAAGGCTATAAAGTGGCCACGCAGGTTGTTCCGGCCACCAAATTCTGGAAAGCTGAAGACTATCATCAGCAATACTATGCCAAGGAAAATGGCACACCTTATTGCCACGGGTATGTGAAACGGTTTTGATCCTCCTGAAGAAAGATCGCCGGTGATCAAACGGTCTCACGCCCTAATTTAAAAGACATTTATATCTCAAAACAAATTTTAAAAATTAAAATCATGAAACGTCGTATATTATTATCAATCATACTTTTGACAGCAACTTTCGCTGTAGGTTCCTTCGTTCAAACTGCTTCTGCACAAGACCAGAAAGCGAAAAAAGAAATGAAAGCGGAGAAGAAATATTATTGTCCGCATCATCCCGACCATGTGAGCGACAAACCCGGAAAATGCGATTGCGGCATGGAACTGGTTGAAATGAAGGACATGGACAAAATGCCCGATCAGAAAAACATGAAAATGGACACGATGAAGGGCGATATGAAAAAGATGGATAAGGACAAAAAAATGATGGACAAACCGGCAGACAAAAAGCCAATGATGAAGGAAATGAAGCCGGACACAACCATGAAAAAAATGGAGAAGATGGAAAAAATGAACTAGGAAAAACGGCTTCGGTGGATGGAGCTAACCAGTAAACAATCAGGAAGACAAGCGATATTAACGCATCTTCCTGATTTTGCTTTTCACCGAGCCCCACTCGGTAACGCGGATCAACTTCAGCACAACCGAAGCCACAATACCTGTATTCAGAATGACCGCCGTTTTGATCGAAACCTTCAGGTCGCGCTGAATGATGGCCTGCTCCAATTCGGTACCCGACAAACCGGCGATGCTGTTGGCAAATTTCCAGGCACCATCCCGCGCCAGTTTCATGCTAAAATTAACCAGGTAATCATCCACTTTCCCTGTATGTTTCAAGATAAATTTTAATGCAGGCCAAACGAGCGATAAATTGCCCTCAACTTCGTGCACCAGCGACGATAAAATTTCGTTGATACGGTTGAAATCCTTTTCCAGATCGGCCATTCTTTTTCCTTTTGAAACTTCTGCCGCAGCAATTCCAAGGTCGAGGTTAATGTGCGCGTTCATACCCATCAGCAAATGCTGCAAAACAATGGGCCAGTAACTTCCTGAGACAGAAAAAGCTTTTAGCCACGATTGTGTCACCATATTTTGCTGGCGAAAAGCAAAATAGGCTTCAATATAGCGGCGCGCAAAAACAACATCGAGTTGCTCCATTCGCGGTCCATCGTCGAAAAAGCCAGCCGCCACACCAACTTTTACAGCGATGGTCACTTTTTGATACAACACCGCAAAATAACCTAGCGGATCCCCTTTTTCTTCACATTCAGAAACAATGTCTTCGAGACTGAGAATTACGTCGTCAATGGCCTCAATGTTCATGGAGAAGCCTATTTACCAGTGTTTTTCAAATTCTCCCAAATCGCTTCAACATGTTCCTCGCCATCAAAATAACTCAGAAACGAATCCTTCCCGAAGATCATTCCAGCAGGCGAAATATTCACTTTCTTCGAATCAGGATACTCAGTAATATCGAACCCTATGTTTGTGCGAACGTCGAGGTAAACGCAAGGTTGGTCGGAATGATTGAAAAACTGGTGCACGCTGGTTTCTCCCAGTTCGAAAAAAACCATTTCGCCCGGCCGGATAACCTGCAAACCTTCGGGAGTGCGCACGGTCATTTCTCCTGAAATGATGTACATCAATTCCTCCGAATGGTGATGGTAATGATAGGGAAAAGAATATTTGCCGGGATTGAGTTTCCGGATGTCGAAAATCATCTGTTTGGATTTGCTTGCCTGGCTCAGCCGGGGAAACAAAGTCAACAAATCGAATTGCGAAGGAGCCGCCGGATTGCTTTGATATTCAAGCTCTGCCGGTTTAATAAATGTTGCCATAACCGTGGTATTAGTTTGTTGTGAACTAACAAAATGACTGGGAATTTTGTTGGCGAAAGAGGAACTGCGTTATTCTTTGCTGTTTTCGTAGTAGCTCAGCGCTCCTGAGGGGCATTTCGCAAGTTGTGCTTTTAGTTCTTCGGTTGTGGCATTTTCAATGGTAATCCAGGGCTTTGCTTTCGGGTTGTAAACCTGTGGCAAAGTCCGCACACACATTCCCGAATGACTGCACATTCCGGGCTTCCACACAATGGTGATTTCGCCATTGGTATAAGTTTTAACCATTTCGTCACTCATAGTTTTGCTTTTTATTGAGGTTTATCTTACAATCAGCGAGTAGTACTCCGGATGCCTGTTGATGTAAGCCGCCACAAAAGGACACATAGACACCAATCCCAGTCCTTTTTGCCTGATATCGTCGAGTACCTGCTGAACCAGCGCCGAACCAACGCCCTTTCCTTCAAACTTTTCCGGCACTTCAGTGTGCGTCAGAAATATTTTCCCCTGCGCTTTGATGTATTCAATCCTTGCCACCTCGCCGTCGATGTGAAACTCGTACTGCTTTTTGGCCTCGTTGTCAATCAGTGTATAATCCATTTCCTTTATTTTCCAGTTGAAACAGGCAGCGCTGTGAAAAGTTAAAACAACGATGAGATTTAATGAAAACTCATTTCCATTGTTGTAAGATTTTCACTTAAAAATTCGGTAATCTTTTTCCTGATGTGCTTGGCTAATCAATTCCATATCAATGTTTAGCCAGACCTTCCTGATCTCAGCAACTGTCAGATAATTGTGCATCAAATCCATCTGCTCTTCATCTTCAGCTTTTCGCACCAGGTTCAATTTTAAACTTTTATTCATCAAATTTCGACCGGCTTCGCTCCCCACAAAACCGAAAACATGGATTTCTCCCTGCCGATCTTTCAAGTTGTCCAAAACTTCTTCCAAGGCTTCCCTTATCAGAAATTTCGATCGGATAATTCGCTCTCTCGGCCCTTTCCCTTTTACGACAATAGATTCCATGTAAATCTCTGTCCCAAACCAGGTCTTCTCTCCCGTATAAAACTGCTGGTTTGTCCAATTCATTGGATTTAGCGAAAATTCATCGCCCGCGAATATCTTCTCTTTTAGCTCCAGCTTCGGAAAAAATAAAGCCAGGTAACCAACTATATCACCACTTTCGTTTTTGAGCAGAAATACGGTATCCTTCGAGGGCCAGTGCAGTTCCTTGATTTTTTCAAGTGTCATGGCGTCTGTACCAAATGCTTCCCTTGCCAGATTATACATTGCCACTAATTCCGATCGATTATTCAACTTTTCCATCTTAATAATTTCGCTGCTTACAAAAAAGTTTTCATCGATCTCTGGTGTCCGGGCTGATGCAACTCTTAGTTTTTCATAATTCAAGATTATAAGGTAAGCAATTGAAAATACAACAACAGCTACATTTAGCCACATATTGTTTTTAAAAAAGTCGAGGTAGGATTGAATGCTTCCTCCAACAATAATAATCAGGATTATTCCACCAGGTATCAGCCTCAGATATGGATTAGTTATAAACTCCTTAAATTTCATCGGTTATATTGGGTTGGTCTCTAGCTTTAAAATTATAACATAACCTCGAACAAATCTCTTTTCGGTTAAAAAAAGGCTAATTAACTAATGCAGAAAAAGTAAGCAAAAGTACTACAAACGCTCCACATCAACCGCCCAAAAGCGATTTGGCCAAGTTCGGCTACGGCTCCTTCTGTTATGTTCGAAATACAAACACAGAAGTCAACTGAAGTTTTTCAGTACTTTATTACCTTTTGCGAGTAGAAAATTCCATCCGTTTGATAACGGACAATATATACGCCCGAGTTCACGGAGCTTACGTCTATTTTATTTCCCGGATTCTTCCATGATTTGATGAGAATTCCTGTCGGCGTATAAATCTCAGCCAATTGCGCATTACTTGAACCCAAATATAAAACTGAATTGCCAGGATTCGGGAAAATACCCTGACATCCGGATAAATGGGGATTCTTTACACCTGAATTCGACGTTGCAATAATCTTTTGAATGGATGTTCTTTGCCCGCCCCACCCGTCGTTTGCTGTAATTTTTACTTCAACATCCTTCGATTGATCGGCCATAAAAGTGATTTTTCTGCTCTTCTCATGAACTTCAACTGCAATAGTATCATATTCGAAGCTATAACTGAGACTGTCGCCTTCCGGATCGTTAAAGATGCTATCCAAAACAGCATCAGTGAATACCGAAATGGTGTCGGGCAGCACTATATTCGTTATTTCGGGGGCCAAATTATGCCACTTTAAAATAGATCCACCGCCATTGAACCCACCCTGTTGCGTGGCCATGAAAATATTCCCGTTCAGAAATGCAGGGTTTGCAGCAATATCATAGCCGAAGTCGGGGTTACTTAACAATTCATCAAAGATTCGATATTCTCCGCTTACCGGGTTAATTCCAAAAACCTGAAAAGCGCTCACCCCATAGATTAAGCTGTCAGTTGATAACATTTGGGTAA
The DNA here is from genome assembly GCA_023393265.1 of Bacteroidota bacterium. GTDB lineage: Bacteria > Bacteroidota > Bacteroidia > Bacteroidales > Prolixibacteraceae > Aquipluma. The sequence continues at coordinate 5,959 of JAEWME010000207.1, forward strand.
GACTTCTTCCTTCAAGCGCACCCAAAGGTTCATACGAAGTGCCATCAAGATTACACCTGAAAAATCGTGCGCCCAGAGGAGTTTGATGTCCTGAATTGGCAAACAACCCAATCAGTTTATCTCCCCTGATTACCAAAGACTGTGGCTGAGTTCCTTTGCCCGCTTCTCCTCCATTCACTAACTTTTCATAGCCTGTGCCATTTGCCTTAATCCGGATAAAGCATCCCGAAGACTCGAATGTGCCTGTTCCGTCGGGAATAAGCTCACCACCGCCATAACATGCAATGTAAATATCGTCGCCGTGAAGGACAAAATCAGCAGGATCTTGTCCTTTCTCCATATTGGTGTCATTATATATCTTCCTGAAATCGGTGCCATCCTTTTTAATTGTGCAAATACTTCCATTATCAACAGGCGAACTCTGAGAACACAACCAAAGTTTATCGCCTGTTATCTGCTTAACCTGCACATCAACAACGTCAGCAGAATTAAAATCACGAATAAACTCAAATGAATGATCGGCAAAAGAATATTTAAAAAGTGCTCCGCCTCCGTTCGCGCTAAACCTCGTTGTGCCATAGATTGTATTTCCGTCTGACAAAAGACTGTAAGGTTCATAATTCACCTCATCAAATTTCCAAATAACCGAATATCCGTTTCCGTCACCATCAATTCGAAAGAAAACTCCACGTCCGTCAGGAGTATTGCTAAGTATATACAGCGAATCATTTGCCCCAACGATTCCTTTAACAGCATAATCAAAATCGGCACCATTAAAATCAAAAATGCGGGTTAAATGACTGCGTTGAGCCAACCCAAAAGAATTTAAAACCAATATCGCTTCCAGCAACAACAGTATCTTTCTCATATATAAATGATTAACCGGTTAATTTCTTTCTACGTCACACGGATCGTAGATTTTCATAAATAACAAATGCAAAACAAATCATTTGCTCTTACATCCATCGATTTAGAAATTCCTAGCTAATATAAACATAATCTAATTAAAATCTATGTTTACTGAAAAAAGAATACTCAAAAACTCCATTTCAACCGGCCAAAAGCGATTTGGCCGATGCCGCCAAATTCAGTTCCGGCATCTCCAAAGAAGAGCTGCCCGGTGAGCATCAGTTCAAGATTTGTTGCCAGTGAATACGTTAATGTTGGCCCCACATACAACGATCCGTCGGACGGATTGACAATTCCGGAGAAACTACCGGAAAACAGCGGGGTGATGGGCTTTGAGATTTGCCCAAATAACGACCAGCGCGCCGTAGACAGTTGTTTGGCCGACAGGTCGGGATTGAAGAGGATGTCCATGCCGCCAGCTTTCCCGGTTTTGCCGTTGCTGGTATACAGAGCACTTCCGTGCAGATAAAGACTGTTTTTGAAGGTATAGTCGGCAGAAACTGATGCAACAGTGGCGCGAACCGAGCTGCTGACCCGTGGCTCGAAGTATGTAATTTCGCCCCTGAAACCAGCCCCGCGAATATCGCCCGACCAGCCTCCGCCGATCACCCAGTCTTTTGCTGCCTGTCCGCCCAGAAACTGAAAATCGTAATCCCAGCGCGAAAAACGGTACATACCGGCTATGGTTTGCTGAATGCTGCCGTGCCCCGGTTTGTACACCAGTTCAGCCGACGAAGTGGTTCCGGTGTAATATTGTACCCGGATGGCGTCGGTTCCGGGTCGCTCTTCGTAGTCGAAATCGAAATATGAAAAAGTGTTGAAAATATCATTTGGGTTCCACATCAGGTTCACGCCCCAATTCACCCGTTGCCGACCTGCCCTGATTTGCCATTTCCCTGAAGTATAATCGAAATAAGCACGATCAAACATCGAATGCACAAACCATCCGGAGCCTTGCGCTGTGATCCACGACAGGTCGATCAACCCATTATCGACATCCACCGTTTGCTGGTAGCCAGAAAAATCCTTCACCAAATTCCCAAACATCAGGCGGTTGCGCATTTCAGCAACGAAGGTGAATTTTTCTGTCGGATACCACTTAAAATTCAGCCGGTTGTGTATAATGTCCATTCCAAGATAGTTTGCGTCAAAACCCGGAATTGGCGTTTCCTGAGAATAAAACATGTACAGTTCTTTGATATATCCATCAAGACTGATCTTGCTTTCCTGAACAAAAGCCCGAAGCGGCATGATCAGGAAAAGAATAAACAGAATGCGGAAGTATATGGTGTTTTTCATGTCATAATTTTTTGTTTCAGTTGCCTTTTTGAGACTGAACACCGAGACTGATTACTGTTTGTGTTGCCTTCGACTACTTCGTGCTCAGGCAACACTGAACTGCCAACCTATTTTCACCTTTTTTCCTGATAATCCCCTGCATAATCAATCACAAACAGGATGTCGTAAGTTGGATGTTTTCCTGAACTAAGCCCGACGAAGTGAAAACACGGATTGAGCACATTGTCGCGATGACCCCGGTCGGGCACTCCATCGTCGATTAGCAGTGAAATGACAATTTGCCGCGCTTCGAAACTTCCGTAAGTAATATCTTCTGCTGAACAAATATCCCAACGGCCAAATTTTTCGATGCGCTTTTGCGGCGTCGATCCGTCGCGCGCAATATGGCCGATCCCTCCATGTTTTTGCTGATCGTTTACCAAAATTCCGGAGGCTTTGCTTAATCCCTGAACCGGACGAAGAATTTGCACCGGAGCGGCTTTTTCAAGCACACGCAGGCATTCCAGCAAAGGGGCAACACCTTCTTTGGTTATCACCGTTTCCTGCCCCGGATAGGTAAAAAGTTTACCGCTAAAACAAGTTTGCAAATCTTCCATATATTCCTCGGCGAACCGTTTGGGATCGCTCCTGACCTTGTT
>JAEWME010000393.1 GCA_023393265.1 Bacteroidota bacterium
AACATTGGCGGACAAATTGCTTACGCGGCTCCTAATAATTTCAGCTTTTCGGGAGCAACAATGCCCGCGCATTCCAACATCAAATACCGGTTGCGCTATGTCGAGATTCCGGTGATGGTAAAGCTCAAAACCGACCAGTTTAAACGCTACCGTTACTGGGGCGAATTTGGTTTTTCGGGCATGATCAACATCGAGGCACGCGGCGAAAGCGATAATGGAATCCTGAAAAAATCGAACATCAACGACGAGGTAAACCTGTTTAACCTGGCCATGAATGTTGGCCTTGGCTACGATTACGACCTGGGCGGAAACAACGCCATTTCGGTTGGACTGGTTTTCCAGAACGGGCTTATCGACGTCACCACCGATAATTATTTTGCCGACAAAACCATCATCAACTCGCTCAAACTAAAACTTGGCCTGATTTTTTAACGATTCGGAACATGAAGATTGCCATTGCCCAACTGAATTATCACATCGGGAATTTCGACCTGAATTCTTCAAAAATTATCGAACATATTGAGAAAGCGAAAGCGGAAGGTGCCGACCTGGTTGTTTTCACCGAGCTTTCGGTTACCGGATATTACCCGCACGATTTGCTGGAACGAAAGGAGTTTATTGAGCAGTCGGACGAGACACTCCGGAAAATTGCCACGCACTGCAACGGCATTGCGGCTGTTGTGGGCGGACCAAGTATTAATCCTGAACCGCAGGGCAAAAAGCTTTTTAATTCGGCATTTTTCATGTACGACGGTGCAATCCGGCATGTCGTGAATAAATCGCTGCTTCCGACTTACGATATTTTCGACGAGTACCGCCATTTCGAGCCCAATAAGAAATTCGAAGTTTTTGATTTCAAAGGCAGGAAACTGGCAATCACCATTTGCGAAGATTTGTGGGACGAGCAGGAAACGCAAAACGAATTTGGCCGTGAGAAGCTTTACCAGTTGTCGCCGCTGAAAGAATTGTCGGCGCTGCATCCCGATTTGGTGATTAATATTTCGGCATCGCCGTTTTCATATAATCAGGAAAATTTCAGGAAAAATATCCTGATTAAAAATGCGGGGAAATATCGCCTGCCCATTGTTTACGCCAACCAGGTTGGTGCGCACACCGAATTGATTTTCGATGGCGGATCGGTGTTTGTGAATGCCAACGGCGAGATCATGACTGAACTGAAATATTTCCGCGAAGATTTCAGGATTGTCGACACCGAATCGGGCGAAAAAAGCCTTCAGCCCCCAACAGAAAACATCGCGAAAATTTACGAAGCGCTGATCCTTGGCATTCGGGATTACTTCTCGAAAATGGGTTTCAAAAAAGCCACACTTGGGCTTTCCGGCGGAATTGACTCGGCGCTCGTGCTGGTATTGGCTGCTTATGCCTTGGGCAGCGAAAATGTGCGGGTTTTGCTCATGCCATCCCGTTATTCGTCGGACCACAGCATTGCCGATGCACTGCAACTGGCAAAAAATCTCGGCATTCAGCACGAGATTATCCCGATTCAAAAGATGGTTGATAGTTTTGAGGAAAGCCTTGCAGGTACTTTTGCCGGGCTACCCAGCGGCATCACCGAAGAAAATATTCAGGCACGAACCAGGGGAATTTTACTGATGGCCATTTCCAATAAATTTGGCAACATTTTGCTCAACACTACCAACAAAAGCGAATGTGCAGTTGGGTACGGAACCTTGTATGGCGACATGAACGGTGGTCTTTCTATCCTTGGCGACGTGTATAAAACCAACATTTTCAGGATGGCCCGGTGGATTAACCGCGAGCGCGAAATTATCCCGATCAATACCATCATCAAGCCGCCATCGGCCGAGTTACGTCCCGACCAAAAGGACACCGACTCGCTGCCCGAATATGATGTTCTGGATCAGATTTTATTCAATTATATCGAACTCAATCATTCTCCGGAAGAAATTATTGCGAAGGGATTTGAACGCGAAACAGTGCTCCGGACAGTACGAATGGTAAACAGCAACGAGTACAAACGTTTTCAGGCGCCGCCCATTTTACGGATAAGTTCAAAAGCTTTCGGTTTTGGCCGAAGGATGCCTTTGGTGGCAAAATATTCCTGAAACCGGTTTTTTGGTACAAAAAAGTGGGGAAACACTCCTGCAAATGCTGTAAAATCAAAATAAGCAGGGCAAATTTCCATATTTGACAAATTTACTTAACTTTGATGCTGAAAAACATGTAAATGGCATTTCTATGTTGAGTCAAGAGTTGGCAATGAAGGATGTTTTCGAAAATCCAAAATCCATTTTCAGCACCCTTAGCACTGAAGAAAAAGAGGATTTACAAAATCACATCACTCAGGTTTACTATAAAAAAAATGAATTTATCTTCAGGGAAGGCGAAAAACCGAATTCATTTCTATTTCTGATTGAAGGTAAGGTCATCATTTACAAAGAAGGTGTGGGTGGCCGCGAACAGATTATCCGTATGGCCAAACCGCTTGGAATTATCGGATATCGTGCCCTGCTTGCCGACGAGCCTTATATTGGTTCTGCCATGCCGCTCGAAGACTCCACCATCATGGTTATTTCACAGGAATACCTTCACAATAAACTCCTGAAAAATTCTGAATTTTCATTCAAGCTAATTCAAAAGCTGGCCCGTGAATTGGGTTTTTCCAATATGCGTACAGTAACGCTGACCCAAAAGCATATCCGTGGACGTTTGGCCGAATCGCTGCTTTTGCTGAAAGAAAAATATGGTTGGGAAAACGACGGCGCCACGTTGAAAGTTTACCTCTCTCGCGAAGACATTGCCAACCTGTCGAACATGACCACTTCGAATGCAATTCGTACCCTTTCGACATTTGCCGGTGAAAAAGTTATCGCGATTGACGGACGGAAAATTCGTATTCTCGACATTCACAAACTGGAAAAAATCAGCAAGCTCGGATAATCTTATAAAAGCTGCAGCTTCACTTTCGTCGAATGTAGTCTCTTTTTTCTGATCCGTTTTTGTCCTGTTGCACTACTCTTGCAGGTAGATTCGTTTCACACGCTGCGAAATTCCGGTGAGAAATTCGTAGGGAATGGTTCCGATTGTTTCTGCAATTCTGCTCACCAAAATGTGTTCGCCCATTAGTTCAACTTCATCGCCAACTGCAGCATTCAGTCCGGTTATGTCAATCATGCACATGTCCATACAAATAACGCCGATGGTTTGTGCCACCTGGCCGCGCACGAAAACCTTGCCCACACCATTACTCAGTCGCCGGTCGTAGCCGTCAGCATAGCCAACCGGAATCACGGCAATCTGCATCTCTTCTTTTGCTACACCTCGTCGCCCATAACCAATAGTTTCTCCTTGGCATACAGTCCTGATTTGCGAGATGCTGGTTTTCAGCCGACTGATTGTTTTTACCTGAGTGTTTCCGTCGGCGCTGATACCGTAAAGTCCGATTCCCAGCCGAACCATCTCGAACTGGAATTCAGGAAAGCGTTCGATGCCGGCAGAATTCAGGATGTGCCTGATGACTTTATATGGGAGTCGCGCCGTGATGACCGAGCTTAGTTTTTCAAAGCGTTGTACCTGTTCCCTGGTGAAATTATCGTGAATCGCTTCGTCAGATCCTGCCAAATGTGAAAACACCGAACGAACAACCATTTCTTCCTGATCGACCAATTTACGCATGAGGTTCTCGACACTGCTTTCCGAATCGAATCCCAGCCGGTGCATACCTGTGTCGATTTTCAGGTGAACAGGATATCGCAAAACGGCACTTTGTTGAAGTGCTTTCCGGAACGAATCAAAAATTTCTTCGGAGTAAATATTGGGTTCGAGCCTGAACTCGATCATATTTTCGAAACTGTGCTTTTCCGGATTCATAATAATAATGGGCAGATCGATTCCCGCCTGCCGAAGCTCGATGCCCTCGTCGGCTACTGCCACTGCCAGATAGTCAACCTTGTGAAACTGCAGAACGCGGGCAATTTCGGCCATACCACTTCCGTACGAAAAAGCTTTCACCATCACCATCACTTTGGTCTCAGGTTTTATCAGCGATCGGAAAAAATTCAGGTTTCCAACCAGTGCATTGAGGTCGATCTCCAAAACGGTTTGGTGGTACTTTTTCTGGAGTGCCGACGAAATGCGCTCGAAATGAAAATCGCGGGCACCTTTCAGTAAAATACATTCCTGCCTGAAACTCTCCGGATCGAATGAATCCAGAAATGCAGAAGTTGACTCGTAGAAAAGCGACGGCACGTCAAACAGTCCGGAGAATTTTTTCAATCGTTCGCCAATGCCAATCAGCCGATCGGTATTATTCAGCCGGATCATGTGAGCAATTTCAGAATAAAGTTGCTCATCCGGGATTCCGGCCTGCTGAATATCTGAGAAAATAACCGTTTTTTTGAGGTATGGAGGCTGCGCATGACTATTCATGAAACTGAGCGCAATTCGCAACGAATTAATGTCTGAATTATAATAATCGTTGATGAGCAGGCAATTATTTATGCCATCCTTTATTTCGAGGCGCATGGCCACTGGCTGAAGGTGTGCGAAAGCTTCCACAACTTTTTCTGAAATATAATTTTCGGAAAGTACAAAAGCCAGGCAGTGTCCCGCATTCTCAAGGCTCGCATCATCCTGAAACGGTAGTAGGATTTTGTGCGATTCTTCTTCGAAAGTTACTGTTATTTCAGTGCCATTGGAAGTAAGATTTTTCTTGAAAAACAAATCCGCTTTTTCATCAATAAATGACCAGCTAACCAGTTTCTTTACGCCGAAAGATTTCACAATCCCGATTTCCGCATTCACCAGTTCCTGATCTTTACAATAGATCACGGTTTCGCACGACCGGAACAAATTCATCTTTTCGATCAACTTTTCCCGTTTCGATGCGAAGTTTTCCTGGTGTGCTTCGCCTATGTTGGTCAAAATTCCGACGGTAGGCCTGATGATTTCCTGAAGATGTTGCATTTCTCCGGGCATCGAGATACCTGCCTCAAAAATGGCAAGGTTATATTCCGGCGAAAGGTTCCAAACTGAGAGCGGCACTCCTACCTGTGAGTTATAACTTTTGGGGCTGCGGATCACGCCAAGATCGCCAAGTAAATCGAAAAGCCATTCTTTGACGATGGTTTTTCCGTTTGAACCTGTAATTCCAACGATTGGAATACTGAACTGATTGCGGTGCCAGGTAGCAAGACTTTGCAGCGCAGCCAAAGTATCAGGAACAAGAATAAAGGCGGCTGATGGAAATGCTTTGAAGTCGAATTCTGGATCCGATACCACGAAGGCCTTTACCCCAATGTGCACCAAATCTGCAATGTATCGGTGCCCGTCGTTCCGCTCCGTTTTTATTGCAAAAAACAAGCTGGATGCCGGGTCAAAAATGGTTCGGCTATCGATTGAGATAGATGAGATTTCGATTACGGAGTTTCCCGATGCAGACACTAAACGGCCTTCGAGAATGTTGTTTATTTGGTTAACTGAAAGGATAGGCATTATTTGATTGCTTTTTTAAAACACGCCCGGCAGAGCGGTTCATATTCGTTTTTTTCTCCCAGCAAAACTAGCTTATCGGCAGTTGACAACCGGTGTGAAAACTGCGCCACATCGCCACATCGCATACAGATTGCATGAACTTTGGTAATGTGGTCGGCTACCGACATCAAACCGGGAATCGGGCCAAATGGCTTTCCCCTGAAATCCATATCCAGTCCGGCAACAATAACCCTGATGCCCATGTTGGCCAGTTGTACGCACACATCAACAAGTCCCATGTCAAAAAATTGTGCTTCGTCAATCCCGATTACATCCACATCGCCCGTGAGCAGCATGATGTTGCCTGAGTTTTCGACTGGTGTACTCAAAATCGAGTTCTCGTCGTGCGACACCACTTCGTCGACAGAATAGCGCGTGTCGAGCGCTGGTTTGAATATTTCAACCTTCATACGCGCAATTTTTGCACGCTTCAGTCGCCTGATCAGCTCCTCTGTTTTTCCCGAAAACATAGAGCCGGCAATCACCTCGATACTGCCAGACTTTTTTTGCCGGTCGATTCCTCTTTCAATAAACATATGGTCGTTTTGCTAAAGATTTTTGTACTTTTACCAAACTTCAATTCCGGCATTAATTCAGCAGCAAGCATTTACTGAAGAACTACTCCGGAATAGAAGGTCAGCATAAATTTAAAGCTTTACCGAAAAAAACCAGCGGACAATCCGATTAAAATCATTAATAAATATGGACAAGCAGAAATTACTACGGATCATAATAAAAGACCTGGAGGAACTCAAGTTTTTATCAGAAGAAATCACAGAAAATGAAGGCGATTCGAGCCTGGTGATAGATTTGGCGCTAAGCAAAGCGAAACTTCTTTGCCAGGAAATTGAAGTGTTGAAGGAAATTTCGGCTCCATTTAAAAAACAGGCGGAAGAAGAACAAATCATAGATGATGAGTTGGAAGAAGAAATTCAGGAAGAGGGAGAAGAAAACGAGACGATGGATGTGGCTGATCCGGAACTTGAAATCCTGAATTTTGAAACACCTGAATTCCAGGAAGAGATTGACGAGGAGGAAGTGGCTGAGGTTGAAACTAAAGATGAAGAGATGCCCGTTGACTTTGAGGAAGAAGCTGATGATGAAACTGAAGATGCAGGAACGGATGCAGATGAAGCTGAGGATTTGGATCCAGAACCAGAACAGGCTGCGGAAGAAACAGACGAAGATTTTGAGGCTGAATTTGAAGAAGAAAGTGATGACGATTTAATCGAAGATTCCAGCGAAGATGATTTGGAAGAAGAACCTGAAGCTGAATTTGAAGAGCCGTCGCTTGAGGATGAAGTGGAAGAAGAGGTGAAGGTAGAATTTCGTGAAATCACGCTTGACGATGATGATGAAATAGAGACCATTCAAATACCAACCAATCCGACCATTCGGGAAAAGCCGGTTTTCAGGGAGATACCAAAACCGGAAGAACCGATTCTCGAGAAAACAGTGATTGGAGAAACATTTCAGAAAGAGCGCTCTTTGAACGACGTAGCTGGAGAAACTAAATCCACTGAGTCGAAGATTTCTAGTGGTCCAATTGCCAACCTGCGCGCAGCTATTGGTTTGAATGACAGGTTTCTGTTTATTCGGGAAATATTTGATAACAACACCGAGAAATACAACACCGTAATCGAGAACCTCGATAAATTGGAAACCATTCAACAGGCGGTTGAATATCTGAAGGCAAATCTTTCGCTTCAGAAAAATGAGACAAGCATGAAGTTTGTAGAATTGCTTAAGCGACGTTTCACAAAATAGTATACCTATATTATAATGGGGAAATTATTTTTGGTGCCCACACCTATCGGGAATCTGGAAGATATGACGTTCAGGGGTATCAGAATCCTGAAAGAAGCAGATGTCATTTTGGCCGAAGACACCCGGACTTCGGCCAAATTGCTTAGTCATTTTGAGATCAGGAATAAACTGGTTTCGCACCATAAATTCAACGAACATAAAACTGTTGAGATGGTGGCCAGGCAAATTGAGGAAGGTAAAAATGTTGCACTGATTTCCGATGCAGGAACTCCTGGTATCAGCGATCCGGGATTTTTGCTCGTGCGTACTTGCCTTGAAAGAGAAATTGAGGTAGAATGCCTGCCCGGAGCAACAGCGCTCATTCCGGCGCTGGTCAACTCAGGTTTTCCTACTGATCGCTTCACTTTCGAAGGATTCCTTCCGCAAAAAAAAGGAAGACAAAAAAAGATAAAGGAACTTGCCGAAGAAACCCGGACAATGATTTTTTACGAATCGCCGTTTCGCCTGGTTAAATGTCTCGAACAATTTGCAGAACACTTCGGAACAGAAAGGCGCGCATCGGTGTCGCGCGAGCTATCGAAGTTTTTCGAAGAAAATAAGCGTGGCACCTTGGCTGAGCTTATTACATATTTTGAAGCAAAGCCTGCTAAAGGCGAAATTGTGGTAGTAGTTGAGGGGCTTAAACCCAGTCAGAAAGATGAAGAATGAGAAAGTACGATCATCTATTTTTTGATCTTGATGATACCCTTTGGGATTTCCAGACAAATTCGCGGCAGGCGATGAAAGAGACGCTTGCAGACCTTAATATTATCACCGACAATTTTTCGTTCAACCAGTTTTTCGAATACTACGAAGAAATCAACAAAGGACTTTGGAGTTTATACCATCAGAAAAAAATATCAAAAGAGAACCTTATTCGCGAACGGTTTACCCGGTCGATGGCCGCATTTAATATCACCGGATGGTTGCCGGAAGCTGTCAATAAGGTATATCTCGAAAATATGGGCAGACAAACCAACCTTTTTCCGGGTACGATTGATACGCTGACAGCACTTCAGAATAAAGGATATGTGATGCACATCATCACAAATGGATTCAAAGAAGTTCAATACGAAAAACTCAGAAACTGTCAAATCGATCAATTCTTTGATAAAGTCTTTATTTCAGAAGAAATACAATCAGCCAAGCCTCATCGTGAGATCTTTGAATACGCTATCAAATCAGCCAACGCTAAAAAATCGAAAAGCATTATGATCGGCGATTCATGGGAAACAGATATGATTGGAGTCCAACGTTTCGGAATCGACGGAATATGGGTTTCCAATAACAAACCATTTGATCATTTTGAAATGATAAAAATGAAAAAAAATGAGCAAAAAGGTTTCTTTTTAATACAAAGCGGAAAAACAACTACTTATTTTATTCCGAAAGTTCAACAATTGTTATCAATCCTTTAATTTATACAAAATCTTAACATACCGTTTGCTTTAAAATTGTTAATAGATGCAATATGCTGGTAATGTGGTTGTTGATTCGATGTGGATTGTACTTTGGAACTCTTGTATGGTTTAATATTTATTAACAGTGTTAAAATATGTTATCATTTTTATTAATGAAAAATATCAACTTATCGACATTTTTTTAAATTTGTCTTCGAATAGAAAAATATCCGGTTAAAAGCCGGATGTTGGCTTTTGAAAAGGGGGGTATTTAAAAAAACACATAGATTTCCGGTAAAATTGATTTTGGGGAATCAATTCTATGCAGTTTTAAACAAATGGCAGGTTTTTCTATTGTTTTTTTAATTTCCTGGACTTTTACAGAATTGATGCTGTTAAATTTAAATTTTTATTTACATGAAAAAAATCGCGTTATTGCTTGCATTTTTTGCAATTGGTTTGCAGGTCCTAATGGCCCAAACCAAGGAAATCACGGGGAAAGTCACTTCCGCGGATGATGGAGGATCAATTCCGGGGGTTTCTGTTTCAGTGAAAGGAACTACTTTAGGATCGATCACCGACATGGACGGAAAGTACAGACTAAAAGTTCCTCAAGATGCTAAAACTCTTGTGTTCAGCTTTGTGGGTATGAAAACCCAGGAAGTTGACATTGCCGGACAAACCAACATTAATGTAAAATTGAAGTCAGATGCTATCGCCGTTGATGAAGTAGTAGTTACTGCAATGGGTATCTCCCGCCAGGAAAAAACGTTGGGTTATTCGGCTACTTCCGTAAAAGGTGAAGATATTGTCAATGCACGAAACACTAATCCGATTGCTTCTCTTTCTGGCAAGGTGGCTGGTGTGAGCATTTCTACTCCTTCTTCCGATCCCGGTTCTGCAAGTAGTGTAGTTATCCGTGGCTTCGGTTCTATTAACGGGAGTAACCAGCCACTTTATGTGGTAGATGGTGTGCCGTTGCAAAACGTCAGCCTGGATACTCAGGGACATTCCATCTCCCTTACCGGTATTGGGAATATCTCTTCCAATGATATTGAATCTATGACCGTTTTGAAGGGTGCTGCTGCATCTGCTTTATATGGTAGCCGTGCTTCCGGCGGTGTTATTTTGATTACCACAAAATCAGGTTCTGCCGGTACAAAGCGTAATTTCACGCTGGAATATAACGGCGGAATACAAGCGAACCAGATTTCTTACTTACCCGAAATGCAAAATTCATTTGGTCAGGGATGGGATGGTAACCAGACTTATATCGAGAACGGCTCCTGGGGACCGCGCTTGGATGGCTCTAATCAGATCTATGGCCCCATTTGGAACCACCAGCAACTTATTCACGAATACAGCGCACGCAAAAATAATGTTTTGGATTTTTTTGATATAGGTTTGTCTTACAACAACAGCATTGCACTGAGCGGTGTTTCTGAAGATAAACATTCTACTTATTATGTGTCTTTCTCCAATGATAAGAATAATGGATATATGCCTTCCGATGCCGACCTTTATAAAAGGACTACATTGGCTTTCCGTGGGAGTTTTGATGTAACCAACTGGTTGAAAATAACCCCGGCTATTAATCTGTCTACTTCGTCAACCGATGTAGCAGGTTCTTTCCAGGGTACTTCTATTATCGATGGCTTGTATGAACTGCCACGCGATGTATCCCTCGTGGATAAAAAAGATTTGTCTTCGGCTTTCCATACTCCCGAAGCTTATTTTACACCTTATGGTATTACCAACCCATACTGGGCACTGGCAAACAATTATAACCATACGGATGCAAAGAAAGTTTATGGTAAATTCCAGGTGGACATAAAACCTATTGAGGACTTAACCGTTACTTACCGTTACGGGTTCGATTATTATGATTACGACAACAAAATTGGAGCACCAGAGATTGCTTTGGACGACGCGTTGATTAATGAAGATTATGGTTATGCACCGTCATCGCTGAACGCTGCAGGTTCTGTATTTACGCGCTATTCTCGCAGCTATGAAACCAATCAGGATGTATTGGCTAATTATTCAAAAAATTTCTCAAAATTTGCATTGAATGGTTTCGTAGGTTTAAATGTGAATGAAAGATATTCGACCGGGATGGATGGCGAAGCTGACGGACTGGCTGTTTACACTGGATTTTGGGATTTAAGCAATGGCTCTTCATGGGTAACTTTGACTGAAACCCAGACAAAACGCCGTATGATTGGCTTATTTGGAGACGTGACCCTCGGATGGGATGACCAGATTTATTTGGGCCTGACTGCCCGCAACGACTGGTCTTCGACCCTGCCGGTTGGAAACAACAGTTATTTTTACCCAGGTTCTACATTGAGCTGGATTTTCACCAAACTTATTCCTGACAATCGGGTGCTTTCGTTCGGTAAACTCCGTTTGGCCTATGGTAAAGTTGGCCGCGATGCTTCGCCTTATCGTACCAGTGTACGTTTTGCACAGGCTGCCGCTGACGGATACTATGGTTTAGGCATTGCCCAATTCCCTATGCACGGAGCTAACTCGTTTATTGCGTCAACAACAGCAGGCAGCAATACACTGAGCCCTGAAATGACAACGGAAAAAGAAATTGGTGTCAACCTGCAATTTTTAAGCGGACGACTGGGCCTTGATGCCGGATTTTACGACAGATCAACGGACAAACAGATTTTTACATTGCCTGTCGACCCTTCAACAGGTTATACCAACCTTGTAACAAATTTCGGTGAAGTAAGCAATAAGGGTATTGAACTTCTATTGAATACAACTCCTGTAAAAACAAGTAAATTCCGCTGGGATTTGGATATCAACTTTGCAACAAATAAAAACAAAGTTGTCTCGATGCCTGCAAGTGTAGAAGGCGGCAAAGTAGTTATTAATCGCTATTCAGCCGGAAATGATGCTGTTTATATGTATGCCGAACAAGGCAAGCCTATGGGCGAGTATTATACCTACTTAACCACGCATGTAGAAGACAAAAACAGTCCGGATTACGGAAAAGTAATTGTCGGCTCAGATGGTCAGCCTGTTGTATCGTCAGAATTAGTAGACACAGGAAAGAATATGAACAACAAATGGACCGGTGGTGTAACCACTTCATTCTCGGCCCACGGGTTCACCCTAAGCGCTTCTTTAGACATTCGTGCAGGTGGTTATATGTTCTCGCGTACTAAAAACCTGATGATGTTTACCGGTAATGGAGTGGCCACTACTTATAACGACCGTAATCCTTTTGTAATTCCTAATTCGGTAACAGATAACGGCGACGGCACATACAGCGAAAATACAACACCTATTTATGTGAGCGATGACTCGTACCAGAAATATCTGGGTGGCACGAACAACAAGAGTGGCGACGGCGAAACCTATTATTTAATAGACCGTTCCTACACCAAGTTGCGTAATATTTCGCTTACCTGGACCATGCCTAAAAAATGGATAGGACCTTTTTCGGGGATAAACGTTTCAGCTTTTGTAAACAACGTGTTTGTTTGGACTGCTTCCGATAACCGTTATGTTGATCCCGAATTATCAACATCAGGTACAGACTTAGGCGGTACTTTTGGAGAATCTTATGCTAATCCTGCAAGCCGTATATTTGGTTGCAATCTTAAAGTTACATTCTAAATCAGAAAATTGAAAAATATGAAAAAGATATTTTTATTATTAGGGGTTAGCGTTGCATTGGCTTTGACTTCCTGCAAAAGTTTCCTGGACATTAACCAGGACCCCAACTCACCATCGGAAGAAAATGTGAACGCTTCGTTGATATTTCCCGGTGTGGAAATGAATTTGGCGGCAAGCTATGGCGATTACCTGCGCATCACCGGCGGATACTTGGCTCAACAATATGCACAGGATTTCGGAACAGGCAACTATACCGATTATTCACAGTTTTCAATATCAGCTGTGCGCTCAAGCGGAACTTACACACAGCTTACCGCACGTGTATTGCTTAACCTGGAAACTGTTCGTAAAGAAGCAACAGCCGAGGAAGCATGGGGAACCTACTTAGCAGCAACCACTTTACGCGCTTTTACTTACCAAACGATGGTGGATGCCTACGGTGAAATTCCTTATACCGAAGCATTGGATATAAGTAACCTCAGCCCGAAATTCGATGAAGGACAAACCATTTACGATGGGATATTGGCCGAATTGGACGATGCGCTGTCAAAAGCAACGCCATCAAACACGGTTTGCACCAATTTCCTTTTTGGAACTTCTACTGCTGAAGAATGGATTAAGTTTGCTAATGCGCTTAAACTCAGAATACTTATGCGCGAAAGCAATGTGAAAAACGTACAGGCAGAATTGACAGCTTTGATAGCTGAAAATAATTTCCCTACAGAAGATGTGTCATATGACGACTGCTGGGCTGACGAACCAGGCAAGGCAAGTCCTTTCTATCAGGAAGAATATGCTTCGTACTTCGGATCTACACAGATAAATGTGATTGCGAATATTGCTTATATGCAAACCTTGCTCGCCAGTAACGACGCGCGCTTAACCTACGCTTTTGCAAAAAGCGATAAGGGTGATTATCAAGGGGGAGTCTCGGGCACAAATATGAACTCGAATACCCCATACAAAGCCGATTATTGGAGCCGTCCGGTGTTTACTTACAATATGCCGGTATTTATGATTACCGTATCTGAAATTGAATTTTTCAAAGCTGAATATTATGCCCGCTACGGTAGCCCTGCTGATGCTGAAACGCATTATAATGCCGCTATTGACGCATCGTTTGCCACAGCAGGTGTAACTGGTGCAGACGCTATTTACACTACTTATTATCCGTATGACCAGGCCAATTACAAGAAAGTGATAGGCATCCAAAAATGGATAGCTTTGGGAATGACCAATAACTTTGAAGCCTGGTGTGAACTGCGCCGCTTGGGTTATCCGGCTTTCGGAACAGCTAAGGGTAGCGACATTACTGACAAGGTAAATTGGCTGGGTTCATATCCAATGGGGTATGAGGCAGGTACTTTATATGAACCGATAGATGTTAATACTGATCTAAAAGGCAAAAGCATAGTGTTGCAACGCTTTATGTATCCCGAATCTTCCACCGCCCGCAACGGTAATGCACCTGACAACAAGTTAGGCAGCGTGGCCGTATTTTGGGCTGTGAAATAATTTTAAATTACAAAATTAAAGAATTATGAAAAGTAAGATATTAAAAACAATTTTGGGGTTATTTGTTGCTATTGCCTTTACGAGTTGCAAGGACATAACCACAGAGGGCTTTGACCGGATAACTTATTATCCTATATTAACCATGTTGGGCGATGAAACTGTATATGTACCATTGAACAGTACATATACAGACGCAGGATACACAGCAGAAATGAATGGGGAAGATGTTACATCGCAAGTAGAAGTAAAATCGACAGTAAAAACATCTGCCGTTGGTCTGTACTCCATAACGTATTCAATTGCCAATAGCGATGGTATTAGTGCTTTTCAAACGCGCAGAGTATATGTATATGATGCTGTGGGAGTGAATACCGACGACCTTTCGGGCGATTATACATCCACCATTCTGCGAACTAGATTGTCAGACGGATTAACTGGAAACAGAGGACCCTTCACGCTTACTTTAACCAAGGTTGCTCCCGGTCATTATTTCTGTTCTGATTTACTCGCTGGTTGGTACTGGATTGGCGGTGGAGCTACTTATGCCAGCTATCATTACGACGGCATTATCCGTGTTGCAGCTGATGGCACTGTTACATCAGATTGTATTGGTGATACACCATGGCATGGAAAGGTTAATTTCCTATCTGGCGCATCATATAATTTCGAAACTGGAGTTATGACCTTTGTTTCTACCGGTGATGCCAGCAATGGGTTGAATGCTTACACATGGGCATGTACATTAACTAAAAAGTAAAAGTATAGAATATGAAAAAGATAATATATTTATTTATAATAGCGGCAGGCTTGTTGCTCGCTTCATGCGAAAAAGATGAAGTAGGTGGTACTGTTACCGAAAAAATGGCAGGTGATTGGTATGTTACTCTTGATGCTGTCGACGATAATTTCAATGTGATTCCCGGTGGTGAAAACTTAATGGGAGGCGCAGTGGAAATTCTCACCTATAGTACGGCTTCCAATACCGATTCGATTTGGATTGACGATATGGAAAACATTTGGCAATTTAAAGTAAGAACGAAAGTTGATGTTGCTAATTTAACATTTGATGCTCCGGACGTAGTTGCAAATTACTATTATGACAGCGACGGAGTAAAAATTAAAAATGGTAAAGTTCTTCATGGAGCGGCCCGTACGCCTAGCGGAATGCCTGCGGATAGTATCGTTTTCTATGTTGGATTTGGTGATGACAGTCCTGCTTTTTCAATGTATAAAGTAGCAGGCTATCGCCGTACCGGTTTTACCGCCGACGAACCATAAACTGACAAATATTACAGTAAAATAGAAAAGTCGGTCGCACAAATTGCGATCGGCTTTTTCTTGTTTTAGGGGAGCAGGTACATTAAAATGGAAAGTGAGATAAATGTATTGATAGATTACCTGAAATTTGAAAATAACGCTGCCTTGGATGGGTTAAAAGGATATCCGACTAATATCCGGTTATCAAAGTATGAGATCACTTTGGCTTTATGGTAAAATGAAAGGGCATTCCTTGTGTCAAAAAAATACCTTGAAATAAGACCCAAATACCACTGCATGTGCAACACCCATTGAAACTCACATCTGTTTTTATTTGTTGCTTACAAAGTTTTTAAAAAGCTGAAACGGCAATTCAAAGCAATACAATTACCTTAAGTCCTAAGGAACTATCGAAATTGCCAAACAATCTACCAGGTAAAAGCTAATGTGCTACAAAATAGCTCGCATCATATTAATTAACCTCTCTAATGACTTTGTTCTAGCTTTAAATTTCTTACTTAGAAATACGGTGTAAATATCATAAGGGTATTTGTTTAACGTTAGCAAAAAAGTACCACAGATGTAATTCAGTCAAACTTTCTATCTCACTAGCAATAGACTAATTTAGTATTTTTAATGCTTCTCTTCTTTTGGTACTACTAAACGATTGCCGGTTCCCTGAATCATGATTCGTTCCCATTCTTTTCCGTAGCCGGGCTGTGATGGCATCTTCGGAATGTTCTTTCCATTACCGTTTTCGATCAGGCGACGTCCTTCAGTTTGCTTTATGTTGCCGTCGACGTATTTCATAAACAGGTAATGGTAGAAGTCTTTCCAGTCACTCACCAGTTTGTTCCCTGTGCATACTGAATAAGCGGTTAAATAGTCGACTGCTTCAGCTGGGTTTTCCTGGTACAATTTTACAGCCTGATCGTCTGTAACCGATACTTCCGTCTTAAATCTGTTTTCAATCTCTTGCTGGTATTTCTCTATTTCAGGATGAATAGCGCTGTACCGTGTGTATGCCCAATTGTTTACCTGGTTGAATGTCCAGAATGCCGAGGTTTCTGACCAGCTAATCATCGATCCGTTTCCTGTCGCATAACTTTCCGGAATCCTGCTGATACCGCAGTATATAGGCGAATAAACGCAACCATCGGTATCATCAACTCCAAACCAGAAGATACCGCCAATTGGAGAGGGTAGCCAGCCACGCGACCGGGCAACAAAGCTGTATCCTGTTTGCTGTGTCGCAATCGCCCGTTCATTCAGGTACTCAACACTGTCGACTGTAAATTCCATTGGTCGCCAGCGATAAGGCGATTTATACGGGCCGGCTCCTGGATCGTTGCGCATATCCATTGGTGTGTCTTCGTAATGGTCGCGCATGGCAGCCATCACTTTCCGGAGCGACACCAATGAATCGGGTTTTACCCAAAGCGGAAGCCTGTTGGAAATTTGGCCAGTTGCGTCACGATTGAATTTGCCCATTGCATAGGCTGTTAAATCCGAACTTTCGCGAACGTTTTTGTTTATTCTCCTGAAGAATGACCATACCCTTGCATCACAAAAACGGGCACCACCAAAACTAAGCGGGTTGTACACGTCGGCAAAGCTGAATGACGCGTCGTTGTCTGAATAGAATCCGTGTTTTCGGGCGAAAGAAATTACGTCGGCTGAGTGGTAAACCGTTTGTTTCGGATCGTTCCAGTTGTTGGTTTTCTGGAGCGGAAATGTTGTTATTCGGGCCTGGTTGGCATGGCCGGAAACATATCCGTCGGGGATCAGGCGTGCGACCCAGACGGCCCCCTTTTCGTATCTTCCTTTGCCTATCAGTTCCATGATCCAGGCTTCATTGGCATCCGAAATCGAAAACGATTCGCCGCTCGTTGCATAGCCATATTGTGCTACCAGTTCGGTCATCACTTTAATCATTTCGCGGGCGGTTTTCGAGCGTTGTAAACCTATGCGCATCAGTGAACCGTAGTCGAGGATAGCACCGGGCTGTTTGCTCAGCGAATCCAATCCTCCCCAGGTTGTTTCGCCAATTGCTACCTGGTGCTCGTTCATAAACTGAACTACCGAATAGGTGTGTGCCACATCAGGAATGGTGCCGAGTAATTTACCGTTTTCGTAGTGGTAAACTTCGCATAAGTCGTCGGCCTGGTGGTTAGCTGCAGGGTAAAACGCGATGGCTCCGTAGCGGGTATGCGAGTCGGCTGCGTATGTAATCATGACAGATCCGTCGGCGCTGGCACCTTTGGTTACAATTAGATTGGTGCAGGCTAGTGCGTTGAAAATATTGGTTGACAGAAGCAACGCAATTGCGGTGGCGAAAATTCGTCGTCTCACGGTGAAGAATTTGAATGAATAAATAGTTTCTGAAAAATGTAAAAATAGGGAAAATGAGAAGTTTTCGACAATGAATTTTGAGGGAAAAGTATTGAATATCCTGAAACTATGAGGATTCGACCGTTTTCTACCGCTTTCTGTTGTATTCTGTCTATTTTGCTTTTCGAAACTTTAGTTTGTTTTCCGGAGTCATTTTTTCGCAGGCGTACTGTAAAATGAGGCGGGGCGCTGTGTCTTTATATTTCAGGAGAAAAGGTTCCACTTCGTCTGGACTGATTTTCCATGCTTCGCGAAGAAACCAGCCCATTCCCTGGTGAACTTCGCGCTCGGGATCATTCATCAGGCGCTCGACAAAGCAGACGGACGGCATCACTTCTTTCGTTTTTTTGATATGCTTGATGAGCGTGACCGGCACACAACGGCGCTGAAATTTAAACGGCGATTCGAGCCAGGGACTGAACTCCTGCATTGTTGCAATTTTTTTATCGAGGAATTTAGGGAGGATGAACATTCCCAGGGTATCGGCATGCGCCCAATTACGGATACTTGTTTCAAACCATCCGGAAATGGTTTCGAAAGTAGCGGATGAAAACTGTTTCCAAAGTCCGTCCATTAGCAACAGTCCGAATGATATTTCTTCGTATTTGCCACTTCCCATAAGAGCAGGCATGGCTTCAATAACGAGCGGCAGGCTGATATTCCCGCTTTTCAGGAGTAGCTTAACTTTACTGTTAACCTGGGGTGAGGTGAGGCCGTAGCCCACAAATTCTTCTTTGAAAAAGCGTTGAGATTTTTTTAATTGTTCTTCGCTGGCGTTATTGGCGCAGTACGCCCTGATTTCTTGTACGAGTTCATTTGCATTCATGTCGGTGTTTATTTTTGGTCGGGTTTCTTCTTTGCGAGTATTTTTTCGATGAATATTCCAATCCTTTTCTGACGCGTTTCCTCTCTTTTTGCATCGGTAATCCACCTGATGTATTCTTTTCGGTGTGTAAAGGCAAGCTTTTCGAAAAAAGCCAATGCCTCAGGTTCCTTGTCAAGAGCCATTTGCACGTCTTCAGGAACAATTACCTCTCGCGCTTCCGTATCCCGCACCAGTTCGACAGAGACTGAGACTATGTCGCCAAAAGTCTTGTCGATTTTCTCCCTGATTTCTTTTGTCATTGGAAGAATATGGCAGCCTATTCCCATATTGGCGAGGCTTCCGCGATATTCGGCTAATCCGTCAAATAAAGCTTTTATTTTTACCTGTCCGCGGGTGCCAAAAAGTTTTTCCACATCGAAAGGAAATTCGAGGTATCCAGCATTCATCCCTTCAACTTGCTTAAGCGTGGCTGTGAATTCAATTTTTTCTGTACTCATCCTGATAATTTATTTGAATTGCGCTTCAGAAAAGAAAGCCCGCTACTTACGATAGTAACGGGCTTTTGTGACATAGTCAGGTATCTTAAAGTTCTCTGATCTTTATATTCCGGAACCAGATGGGATAACCATGGTCCTGAAGTCCGATGAACCCTTCTTTAGAAATTCCTTCGGTGAAACCCGGAAAATCTTTGAATTTACTGTTAGCTACCAGTGCGTCCCATTCAGGAGTCCACAGCGTGTACGAAACCACCTGCACCCCGTTCATGGTGTGGGTAACATGGCCGTCCTTTACTTTGATGACGATTGTATTCCACGAACCTGCTGGTTTGGCGTTTTGCGGTTTGGCCGCAATCATATCATAGAGCGAGCCAGCTAAGTGGCTGTCGATTTTATTGTCGGAGGCATGTTCGTTATCCAGGACCTGAATTTCAGGAGCTGCATAATAAATTGGCTTCCCCGGAACTTCGCGAACATTATAAAATATTCCGGAGTTTCCCATGTCTCCAGCTTTCCAGTCGACTGATAATTCAAAATTCTTGAATTTTTTCACCGAATAGAGAATGTCGCCATCCGAGCCTTGCCCCGGTTTTTTGTCTTCGGCAGTGAAAACGTGCATGGCATTGTCTTCAATCTTCCAGTTGGAGGGCATGGCGGCACCATTACATTTTCTCCAGCCGTCAAAATCTTTCCCGTTGAAAAGCAAATGCCAGCCTTCTTTTTTCTCTTTTTTGGTGAGTTGGTTTACTTCCTGAGAAAGAGCCGGAAGTGTAACGAAAAGCGCTAACGCAGCGCAAAGTGCAACAAAACGTTTCTGGATCATGATTTAGAATTTTAGTTCCCCTTAGGGGAGGTTTATGGTATCGTTTCGTAAAAAAAAAATCTCGGATGTGTTTGTGGCCAAGTTGGCTGGCCGTCCGATTTTAATTTTATGTTGAAGGTAGAAAAATAATTATTTTTTGAATTTCTCCTGAGAAAAAATGGAAGAAAAAACAAGAGGCTTCGCATATTGAAGCCTTTTGTTTTATAATCTGTTTTACATGCTAAAAATTGCCTAGTTCCATCCTGGGTTCTGGTGTCCCTGGAGCGATGGGTTTGCCTGAATTTCGTCAAGCGGGATAGGCCAAAGCAAAGCGAATTCCGGAATCGCGCCAGTTTTAACTTTTCCATCGGGTTTGTTCTGGATGGTGGCCGATTGCAATGCTACCCATTTAAGTTTGCCCGATTGCATCCCGTTTTCTTCAGGATACAGGCGTGTTCGGCGAATGTCGTCCCATACTTTAAATTCAAGCGGGAATTCGTGCAAACGTTCTGTCAGAATCGACTGGATCAGATCGTCGCCTGTAGCTGTTTCGGCAGGAAGTCCGGCCCTGGTGCGTACCTGATTCAGGTAGTATTTAGCTCCTCCTGCAGCGTTGTCTTCGTGTCCTGTTCTTGCAAGGCCTTCGGCTGCAATTAGCAGTACTTCGGCATAACGGAAAGTTGGCATGTTGTAATCGCCATCGTGCCCGTTAACCAGTGCATTTTCGTCGAACCATGCCCAGTTACCAACGTTGTTGAGCGTGAAGCTGGTTCCGTCGGCTGCTGTGTAGTTCCTGAAGAAGAACTGTTTTTCGTGTCCGCGTATGTCGGCAGGATCGTAGCTGTTCAGGATCATATCGCAGGGCAGATAAGCGTTGTAAAGCACGTCACCACCGGGGTGAAATACTCCCCACTGAAAGGCATCAGTGCCAATGGAACGTACAGCATAAGAGTTACCTACACTGAAATTGGTGTAGTCATATTC
>JAEWME010000209.1 GCA_023393265.1 Bacteroidota bacterium
GTTTTTATCCCATAAAAATTCCGGTTATATCGCAGGAAGCTTAGCTGAAGATGCTGAAATGACGCTAAAAACAGTTGCCCCGCTGTTGGTTGGATTAATCTCCAAGATTCAACTCGAGAAACTAACTTTCGATATTGGAGAGCGGCGAAAAGAGCTGGAAAGCATCAACCGGACAACCGAAATTCTGAAGAAAAACAGCACAATCGAAGAGTTATTTCAGCAGATCTGTTTGTTTTTGCCCGAGGCCATGCAATTCCCGGCACAGGCTGTAGCCCGCATCAACTACCGCGACAGTCAGTTTACAAGTAATGGTTTTGCTGTGACGCCTTGGAAACTGCAACAAACATTCGGTACTCCCGATGCAACCAAAGGTTCGATTGAAATTTTCTACCTAAACGAATTTCCGGAAGCCGGTGAAGGTCCTTTTTTACCGGAAGAGCGCCACTTGATTGACAGCTTGGCTGAGCTAATTGCCGGAACTGTTTCCAAAAAAGCACTAAGCGAACTGCTGATAAAAAATACCGAGCGATTAAAAGAACTTCGTGGAATTAACCGAACCAGTGAAATACTTCAAAGCAGCGAATCGCTTGAGGATGCTCTGCCGAAAATATGCGCAATTCTGCCCGAATCATGGCAGTATCCTGAGCATGCAGTTGCCCGTATCATCTACGGAAGGAATGTGTTTAAAAGCGCCAATTTTATTGAAACTGAATGGAAAATGGAACAGGAATTCGAGGCGCCTGGAATGAAAAAGGGAACCATCGGGATTTTCTACCTTAAGCCATTTCCAAACGAAGACGAAGGCCCATTTCTGAAAGAAGAACGCAATTTGCTGGTCAATCTCTCGAATCTGATTGCCGGGACGGTCACACGCGATATATTCAATAAGCTACACCACGAAAATACCGAGCGGTTAAAAGAGCTGCGCGCTATTAACCAAACCACTCAAATTATTGACCAAGGAAAAACGATTGACGAAACACTAACAGAAATTTGTGCTCTTCTGCCTCGTTCGTGGCAATATCCCAAATACACTGTTTCACGTATTAAATTCGAGGGAAAAACATACACAAGTCAAAACTTTCTGGAAACCGAATGGGTGCAAACAGAACATTTTGTAACCATCGACAACAAAAAAGGGACCGTCGAAATATTTTACCTGAAGCCACTTCCGAAAGAGGATGAAGGTCCATTTCTTCAGGAAGAACACAACTTGCTGATTAACATCGCCCGACTTATTAGTGGCTATCTTAATAATTACAAAGGTCGGGAAATTATTCATCGGAAAGGCATTCCGGAGCAGGTGATACAACCGTCTGATAATTTTCGCAATTCGCTGGTTAGCAACAAAAAACCACTACAGTTGTATTTCAATCAGCAGTCGATTGACAAGTATGTCTACCTTGATATGATGAAGTATAAGGTTAAGCACATTCTGTTTGTTGCCACTTTGTACGACGCATTCACGCTCGAAAACGAGGACTCTTTCTTTGAACGGTTTATGGGGTCAACCTATCAATACAGTTTGTTTTCGGTACCTCGAATCACTGGTGTTACCTCAGCCGAGGAGGCATTGGCGTTGCTCGAAACTACCAATTTTGATTTGGTTATCCTGATGGCCGGTATGGATCGCGAAACGCCCGTCCAACTGAGCGAGCAGATTAAGGCTAAAAGCGAATCGTTGCCGATCTACCTGTTGCTTAATCGGAAAAGCGACATCAAATATTTCGAAGAATTGGTTCCAACCATTCGCTCGGTGGACAAGCTGTTTGTGTGGAATGGCGACTCGCTGATTTTGTTTGCTATCGTTAAATCACTGGAAGACAAGGTGAATGTTGAAAATGACACTAAAATCGGGCTGGTCCGTGTGATTCTGCTGATCGAAGATTCGCCATTATATTACTCGAAATACCTTCAGTTTTTGTACGACATTGTTTTCAGTCAGGTCCAGGAATTGCTGCCCGAAGTGGAGAAAAACGAGCTGGACAAAATTTCGAAGATGCGCTCGCGTCCAAAAATTTTGTTGGCCCGTAATTACGAAGAAGCCATCGCAATCTTTAATAAATACAAGGATTTCATGCTTTGTGTGATTTCTGACATGGAATTCGACCATGGAGGTAAACTCGACAAACACGCGGGCGTCAATTTCATCAAGTACGTCAAATCTCACATTTCCAAAATTCCAATTATCCTGCAATCGTCTGAAAGCCACAACGAGCAGGTTGCCAAAGATCTGGAGGTTGCTTTCATAAACAAAAATTCCGAAACCCTCCTGAACGATCTCCGACACTTTTTGGTAAGTTACCTTGGTTTTGGGCATTTCGTGTTCCGCGATCGTGAAGGAAACAAAATTGCAGTAGCTAAATCGTTACGCGAATTCGAAAACTTACTACTAGAGGTACCAGACGAATCATTGTACTTACATGCTTCGGAAAACCAGCTTTCGCTCTGGCTGATGTCGCGTGGCGAGATTCAACTTGCCAAGTCACTTAATCCGGTATCGGCCAGTACATTCAGTAGTATTACTGAGATGCGCCAGTTCTTCCGCGACAGCTTCAAACAATATCGCGAAGAAAAGAAGAAAGGTAAAATCCTGAGTTTCGATGAGACTTCTATGCTCGACGAGAAAAATATCGTGTCTTTCTCAGGAGGTTCTCTTGGGGGAAAAGGTCGTGGTTTGGCATTCATCAATACATTGATCTACAACATCGAATTCCCGACCTTAGCCAACCGAATCAATATTCTGGCTCCAATTACGGTTATCATCGGATCGAACGAATTTCAGCATTTCATTGCCAAAAACAAGCTGCTGGAGAAAATTGTCGATCCTGAAATTTCGTATGCCGAATTGAGAAAGCATTTTGTAAATGCACATCTGTCGATTTCGCTTCTGAAAAAACTGAGAGTTTTTGTTTCGCAGGTTGATAAGCCTATTGCCGTCCGATCGTCAAGTTCTTCAGAAGACTCCATAACACAACCATTTGCCGGGGTTTTCGACACTTATATCATTCCAAATCATCACACGAACAAAAAAATGATTCTGGAACGCCTTTCAACGGCCATCAAACTGGTTTATGCGTCCACTTTTTCAGAAAAAGCCCGAAACTATTTCTCCATTATTCACCACAAAGTGGAAGAGGAAAAAATGGCGGTCGTACTTCAGGAATTGGTTGGAAACCAATACGGGGAATATTACTATCCGCATATTAGCGGAGTTGCTCAATCGTATAATTACTACCCGGTTGCCAATATGAAACCCGAAGAAGGTTTTGCCGTGGCTGCCGTTGGATTAGGAACTTATGTAGTCGATGGCTGGAAATCGTATCGTTTCTCGCCCCGATATCCCAAAGTTTCCATTCACAGTATCAAAGATTTGCTCAACAATTCGCAGGTGCAGTTTTACGCTTTAGATTGCTCCGAAAAAGACTTCGACTTTCTGGAGCACGGAGAATTGGCGGCTCTTAAACTTCTGGATATCAGCGAAGCCGAAAAACACGGAACACTTACACATTGCGCATCGGTGTATAACCCCAATAACGATCGCATTGAAGCAGGATTGTCGGCTTACGGACCGCGCATTGTTAACTTCGCCAACATACTGCAATACAACTACATCCCGCTTGCCGAAACGATAAGTACTTTACTGAACACAGTGAAAGAAGCTTTCGGTTCGCCGGTTGAAATTGAATATGCCGTTGATCTGGAGCCGAAGGAAAACGGGCTGCCAACTTTTTATCTGTTGCAAATTAAGCCGCTGATTGGCAACCAGATCATGCAAAACATCGACATCGACCAGTTGGACAAAAAACAAATGGTTTTGTATACCAGGTCGAGCCTTGGTAACGGCGAACTCAAAGATATCCGCGATATAATTTATGTCGATCCGGCACGTTTTAGCAAGTTGAAAACCATGGAAATGGCGGCCGAAATTGAAAAGCTGAATAACCAGATGAAAAAATGCAACCGTCAATACATTTTGATTGGTCCGGGGCGTTGGGGTAGTCGCGACCGCTTTGTAGGAATCCCGGTAAACTGGTCGCAGATTTCGAACGCCAAAATTATTGTAGAAGTGAGCCTTGAGAATTTTCCCCTCGATTCGTCGCTCGGTTCGCATTTTTTTCACAATGTCACATCCATGAACATTGGTTACTTCTCGGTGCTCCACACTTCTCCAACCGATTTTGTCCGTTGGGATTTGCTCAATCAGCAAAAATTGATTCATGAAACAGAATTCTTTAAACAGGTAAGGTTCGAAAAACCATTAACCATTTTAATGGACGGCCGTCACAAAACATCGGCTATAATGATTTGAAAAGATGATTGATATTGCCATATACGACGAACATAGGCTGGTTTTGGAAGGAATTTCTGGTTTGCTGTCAGGAATCTCTGATTTCAGGGTTGTTCTCCAGTGCGACGACCGGAATGTTTTGACCGAGAAACTGAAAGCAATGCAGGTCCATGTGCTTATCCTGAATATGCATGATATTTCGGTTCGCAATATTAACCTGATCGTCCAATTGAATATTTCCAACCCTAAACTGAAAATACTAATTGTGTCGGTGATCGATAGCGAGGAAATTGTGCTGAAAACTATTAAGGCCGGAGCCAAAGGCTTTTTGGGCAAAGACTCCGACCGAAACAGCCTGATGGAAGCCATTTATACGCTTCGAAACGGCCATGATTATTACAGCCAGTCCATCACACACCTGTTGCTGAATCGCTATATTTCGAGCCTGAAATCAGACGATTTGAGCCAGAACGCCAATTTGGAAAGCCTCAGCTCACGCCAAATAGAGATCCTCAAACTGTGGGGAGAAAGTTATACCAATCAGGAAATTGCCGACAAATTCTTCATAAGTGTTCGTACCGTCGAATCGCATAAAAACCATATCATGCAAAAACTCAACCTGAAAAGTACTGTTGACATGGTTAAATTTGCTATCAAGAACAATATTATCGAGATATAAAATTTCAAAGCCATTTTCTTCAACCTGCTTCGCATACGTAAAACACGTAAATGCGGCCTAATTGCATTGTGTTTAGTGCCTTGCCTTTTATTTTCGTTTCTGGAACTTCAATAGAGGACAACCCCCCCAGAAATTAATCATAAAAAACTAAAGATCATGGCTGACATTTTAAATGTAAAAGTGAATGAATTCATGGCAAAAGTGATTGCCAAAAACCCTGGAGAATCTGAATTTCATCAGGCAGTAAAAGAAGTGGTTGAATCACTGATGTCTTTCATCGAAGAAAATCCGAAATATAAACAAGCTAAAATTCTGGAACGCATTGTGGAGCCTGAGCGTGTGATCATGTTCCGCGTTCCATGGGTTGACGACAACGGCGAAATACAGGTTAACCGCGGATTCCGTATCCAGATGAACAGCGCCATTGGTCCATACAAGGGTGGTCTTCGTTTTCACCCAACCGTAAATTTGGGTATTCTGAAATTTCTGGCTTTCGAACAGGTTTTCAAAAACAGTCTGACTACATTGCCAATGGGCGGTGGTAAAGGTGGTTCTGATTTTGATCCAAAAGGCAAATCGGACAACGAAGTGATGCGTTTCTGTCAAAGCTTCATGACTGAACTTTCGAAACACATTGGTGCTGATACCGACGTTCCTGCCGGTGATATCGGTGTTGGTGGCCGTGAAGTTGGGTTCTTATTTGGCCAATATAAAAGACTGCGTAACGAATTCGTTGGCGTGCTGACCGGTAAAGGTCTGGAATGGGGAGGCAGTTTAATCCGTCCTGAAGCAACTGGTTACGGTTCGGTATATTTTGCAAAGGAAATGCTTGCAACACGCGGCGACAACCTGAAAGGAAAAATTTGTACCGTTTCAGGTTCAGGAAATGTGGCTCAATACACCGTTGAAAAACTGATTGAATTTGGTGCAAAAGCAGTTACATTGTCTGATTCATCAGGTTATATCTACGATCCCGCCGGAATCGATGCCGAAAAGCTGGCTTGGGTTATGGAGCTGAAAAATATTCGTCGTGGACGTATCTCTGAATATGCTGAAAAATTCGGATGCAAATTTGTTCCCGGACAAACACCTTGGGGCGTAAAATGCGACTGCGCATTCCCATCAGCAACTCAGAATGAAGTAAACGAAGACGATGCAAAAGAATTAATCAAAAACGGTTGCTTCGTAGTTTCGGAAGGAGCCAATATGCCATCAACTCCGGATGCCATTGAAGTTTACCTGAAAGCCAAAATACTCTACGGACCTGGAAAAGCTGCCAATGCCGGTGGTGTTGCAACTTCAGGACTGGAAATGACACAAAACTCGATGCGTTTACCATGGACGCGCGAAGAAGTTGACGCCCGCTTGCACCAAATCATGATTAGTATTCACCAAACCTGCGTGAAATATGGAACTGAAAAAGACGGTTTCATCAACTATGTGAAAGGTGCCAACATTGGTGGATTCATAAAAGTAGCCGATGCTATGATCGCACAAGGTGTCGTGTAGTTCTAAATCCATAAATCATATAATTTTAGAATCTTAGTTGTTAATTTGCAAATTAAGTACAATAGATTTATTATTCTAATTATCAGATTGTCAGGCCGATTCAAAGCAAGCTTTAAATCGGCCTGTCTTTTAACAATGGGCGTTAGTTTTTTACACATTTATTACAATTAAATTGTGTGGGATGTGGTTAAGAATAAGATACCTGAATTGTATCCTTAAATTCTCGAAATTATTGGTAAAAATTAAACGTTAGGTTGCAACTTCCATCCATTAGGAGAGCCAGACAGGAAAGGAGGTTATTTTCGACCTCCTTTTGTATTTTATAGTTAATTCTTCGTGCAAATCATCGGCTGCATAATCTTTAAAAAAGTAATAGTGTGCCATATCAATTAATTTGACTACTTTTTGTGCAACTTTACAAGCATGGAAGAACAAATAAAACAAATTGCCGAGCGCCTGAAAGGGCTTCGCGAAATACTTGACATTTCGGTTGCTGAT
>JAEWME010000285.1 GCA_023393265.1 Bacteroidota bacterium
TGTATCGTTTCACGAGGTCGAACAACGACTTTTTGTTTTCGTTACTGCCTTGTTCCGGAAGTTTTGCCACCTCTGCTTTCAGGTCACTGACCGTTGCTTCGAGATTTGCCCAGTTGGTTTTAACCGAATTGAAAGCTTCGATATCTGAATATGGATCGTCGCTGGGTAGTCCCACAAAAGTTATTTTCGTTTGGTACGATGGGTTGGCGCCTTTCACTTCGTCGATAGTTGCTTTCAGTTCGTTGATTTTAGCCTGCAGGTTACGTATGGCCTGTTGGACACCGGCGAAGTTTAAACGATGAAAATTTTTGACAATGCTATCGTCGGCAGCCTGAATGATCGTCAACTTTTCCTCAACCTGTCCGTTACGGAGACCGGTTGCACGCAGGTTTTTCGAACTGAACCACTGATCGGATGCGCCTGCCAGTTTGAAATAGACTGTGGTGTTGGCTGTGTTTTCTTCGGTGCTGGTTTTACCATCGCTGCTGAATTGCCAGGTTGCATTGGCCGTAACTTTCACATACGATTGAGAGAACGCGGCATTTGTCACTACCAGCTCTGCCGAATGTTTTCCCTGCTCAGCCGTTGCCTTGATAAAATCATCTGTTTCGAACTGGAATTCTTCGCTTTTCAGGCGCCATTCGGCTCGCACTCCGTCCAG
This sequence comes from Bacteroidota bacterium, assembly GCA_023393265.1. GTDB lineage: Bacteria > Bacteroidota > Bacteroidia > Bacteroidales > Prolixibacteraceae > Aquipluma. Next base: position 662 of record JAEWME010000285.1, read on the forward strand.
CGTATAAGCCAGCCCGTCCTCACCTCTCGAAAGTATCTGGGCCGTTCCGGCAATGTCGGCATACGAGTCCGGAAATTTGCAAAAGTCGCGACGTCCTCCTTCCATGTCAACCGAGATGTTTAGTTTTTGACCGGGAGCGACAGTGAGAACCTCACCATTTTTAACCGGTTTTCCATCGACAGAAAGGTTCAAAAATGGCTTTCGGGCGGGCTGAACGGCGCAAACGCTTCCTACCGTCAGGCCCATTACCAGGATCAGGAAAAATTTTTTCATAATGCCAGGTTTTATAAATAAGTGGTGACCTAAAGGTAAACAAAAAATGCAATTGGTACAGGCCGAATTATTGTCTGACCAGTTTTTCAGTAAAGATCCCGTTCCGGGTTTTCAGCTTCAAAATATACAGTCCCGGCTTCAGGAAAGTCGTCGAGAGACTTGTATTTCCCTGTTCCTGACGAACCTGCCTGATCAGTTGACCATTTGCAGTGTAAAAGTCGACCTGGATAACTGGTTCGGGCGACTGAATGTATAGTTTATCGCGCACCGGATTAGGAAACAAGTTGATGGTCCCTTTTGCCGGTTTATCGGGAACATTGGTTGCCAAATCATTGAAATCCGGAAGTTTCTGGTCGCTGTACAGCCTGTAATCACCGGGCTTTAAAGAAATTGTTAAGTTGACATCCGAAACACTCATTTCGGCTCCGGAGAAGAACTCGTACCAGGTTCCGATATGCTGAAATGCCGGAGTGACGCTCTGTTCTGTCATTCCGAAATTACCGATGAGCGTGATGTTATGTCCATTCAGGGTGAGTTGAATTTTTTTGAGGTCAGTCGTCAGCGATAGTGTTTCTTTTCCAGAAGTGAAAACGTCGTACATCACGCGGAGTCTCAGCATGGCCGAGTAAACATCAAAAAGTTTCATCCGCTCCGGATCGTCGAGGTAATTCCATAGAACTGGTTTTTGTCCAACTCTGCCGTTTTGGTCGATCGAAATATCGTAGCCCATTTCACCAAACTGCCAGATCATTTTTGGACCGGCAAGCGACATAAAGAAAACTGTTGCCAGTTGACTTCTTTTCAGGGCAGTGGTAAAATTTTTGGTGTTGTAATCGCCAGATGCGTTTCCGTAGGTAAGCGTTTTAAACATTTGCCGTTCTTCGTCGTGGCTTTCCATATAGGCAACCAGTCCGGGTTTGGTGTAACCGCGGCGCTGGTACGAGGCCCAGCTAAAATCTGATTTTCCCGAATCGCTGTAGCCCATTGCGGCTTCACAAAAGTTGTAGTTTGCATTTCCCCAGATGAGCATTCCGTTTTTGTACGACGACAGTTCGATTTCTTCGTTGTTGGCCGCGAAATGTTCCAGAATAACAATGGCTTTGGGGTTTACTTCCCAAATTTTGTCGGCCATTCGTTCGAGGATGGCAATGCGCGAAGCATCGTATCCGCTGCCGTCGCCGGGCGTATTGGTAAAGCCTTTTGTAAAATCGAACCTGAAACCGTCAACTTTATATTCGGTGAGCCAGTATTTGGTTACGCGGTCGACAAATTCTTGGGTTGCCGGGCTTTCGTGGTTGAAATCGTATCCCCAGCTATAAACGGGATTTGGCGCGGTTTCGTTGAACCACGGGTTGTTGGCTGCCGGTCGGTTCAGGGCGGCATTCCAGTACATTTTCACCATCGGGTTGGAGCCATACGAATGGTTCAATACCATATCCTGAATAACGATGAATCCCTGTTTGTGACATTCGTCAATCAACGTTTTCAGGTCGTTTTTAGTCCCGTAGGCTTTGTCGGGAGCAAAATAGAAATTCGGGTTATAGCCCCAACTGTCGTTTCCTTCAAATTCGCTGAACGGCATCAGTTCAATGGTGTTAATTCCAAGTCTTTTCAGGTAGTCGAGTTTTTCCTGAACGGCTTTGTAGGTTTGTTCCGTCGTAAAATCGCGGATCAGCAATTCGTAAACCGATAATTTGGCGGCATCAGGAATCGTATAGGTTGTATTGCTCCAGGCAAAAGGAGTTTGTGCTGTTTGAAGGACTGAAGCACGGTCGACTGCTTTCCCGGATGGATAAGCAATGAGGTTAGGGTACACCGATGCTGAAATGTTTTGATCTTCAGGATCGGAGACTTTGTCGGTGTATGGATCGGCCACCTGCAGGTTCCCATCAATCAGGTACTGGAAAATATATTCTTTTTTCGGGGTCAGGTTGCTTACTGTCAGCCAGAAATAGTCGCCGTCCTTTTTCATTTGGTAATTGTTGTCGGGCAGCCAGTTGTTGAAATCGCCGACAACAAAAATGCTGTTTTTATAAGGTGCATAAACCGAAAGCGTCACGGATTGATCGTCGATGTAGTTGATCCCGGTTTGTATGCCCGAAGGCTTGCTTTCGGTGGTAATATTTTCGCGGACACAGACGTATGCCGAGTCGCGCACTGTGACATTGTTTTCGGTGGCTGTGGCTTTGAGCCAGTAATTTCCGGCATCGGGAATGGTTACCGAAGTGCTGATTGAACTGCCGGATTGAGCGGCTATTTGCTGATTATTCAGGAATAATTTCAGATCGGCGGTCAATGTTGAGGAGGCAGCAAACTGAAACACCTGGGTTTTTTCGAATACATTTATCTCCTGAGGTGATGAGATTTCGATATGGAGATCGTCGGTATGAACGTCGACGAATAGATCGTTGGTTTGTTTGCTTCCATCGGCCGACCGGAATACAAAGGCCAGCCGGGTAACCAATTCCGACGAAGGAACAGAATAATAGGAAACAATATCCGGCGAAATGACGAGTTCGTAAATGCCATTGCCTTTGTTGGTGAGTTTGGGCTGCACAGTGTTGTTCCCCCAATTACCAATCACATGCTGCCAGTCGGAATTTCCTGAAATAATGACACCGGTGTGGGCGTATAAGTCGGAAGTAAAGTTACCGAGCCTGCTGTCTTTCGATGAATCGAATATGATAGTTACCGCTTTAGTATCGATCGGGATGGCCGGGCTGGTGGTAATTTGTGCAAAACCAAACTGGCAGAAGGCAAGCAGCCAGAATAAAAGGTGAATTCGTCGGATCATGGTGTAAAAATAAAAAAGCTTATCCGCCCCGGATGAAGCGGATAAGCTGTATTAATTAAAAACTAGTTCTTTGTAAGGGTGGCCTTTTTACCCCACGGGTCAAAGGTCACCGTATAATTTCCATCAGAAGGAACTGGGATGTCGGAGCCATCTTGAGTTAATGCTCCAAGCGTACCACCCATGTTGATGGTCCAGGCATCGTTTGCCCTGAATTTGAATTTTCCTGAAGCAACAAGGTCAACAGTAACAGTGAATACCTTTTTGCTGTTATCCCACGCCAGAGGAGTGCTGGTTCCCCAACCGCCAGGAGTGGCATCGCCAATCAGTCCCCAGCGATTTGCGGTATAGGTATAGTCATTCGGGTGACTCAGATCGAGCGTAATGGCATAATCATCTTCAATGTCGACAGCTATGTTGTCTCCGCCCGCATTCAGATTGGCATCTTTGGTCGAACTTCCGTAGTTGTAAGCCCAATCGTGATTGGCCCTGAATTTGAATTCAGCAGCCGTAAAATGAATGCCACCAGTCCAAAGTCCTGAAGTCTGATTGTAAGACAATAGAGTTTCGTCGTCCCATGCTTTTGGTGTTGCCGAACCAATTACTCCCCAGTTGGTCAGAGTCAGTGAATAGGTCATTGTCCCGATGTTAGCTTTGATATAATAGTAGCCGTCGGCTGCAACAGTGATATTATTTCCAGGATTTGTCAGTTTACCGGACCTGTTATCTCCGAAAGTAGCCGGATCAGACCAACTGTGATCGGTAACCAGTTTAATACCGCCCTGTTTCAGGTAAACATATCCTTCTGCGTCACCATTGCTGGTAGCAGTCGAAATAATGTACATGGCAGCATCGCTGTTATTCCATCCGTTGTAGTCGCCCACAACCCAAAGCTTGGTAATGTCGGCCAAAGTAGTGAATACTTTGTCTTCGCCATAAGCTGTTCCGGCACTGTTGGTTGCATAAGCACGAATGTGATAAGTTGTGTTAACTGCCAGACCGGATAGATTGCTTACAAAGGCACCCAGTCCAACTCCTCCGTCAATTTTGTTGTCGGAGATGGTAGGATTGGCACTTTGACTCCAAACCAAACCTTTGGCAATTACAGCGCCACCGCCATCGTAAGTTACTTCGCCACCCGAAATAGCTGATACTTTAGTTATTGAAGTTATTCCTGAAGTAGTTACAGCAGGAAGATCAACCGGCGTAGTAAAAGAAACTTCAGGACCATAACCAGTTCCGGCACTGTTTATAGCATATGCACGAACATAGTAGGTTGTGTTACCTTTCAATCCGGTGAGTACACTGGTGAATTCACCGGTTCCTTTGTCATCGGTGGTTTTGCTGTCGGCCGCAGTCGGATTGGGATTGATCCCAAAGTAAATACCGCGCGCAGTAACATCGGCACCACCCGAACTGGTTACGTTACCACCACCCGAAGCTGAGTTTCCGGTAACAGCCGTTATTGCTGTTGTTGTCAATGCTGGTACCACAGGCAGAGTTGTGAAGCTGTATTCTTCACCATAGACTGTTCCGGTTGGGCCAGTTGCATAAGCGCGGGCGTAGTATTTAGTTGCATAATTCAACCCGGTAAGCGTTACATTAAACGTAGCAGTTTTGTTATCGCCTGAATAAGCTGTTTTGCTATTCGAGATGGTTGGAGTTGCCGAAGTGTTGTAGCATACACCTTTTTCGGTGAATCCGTCGCCTTCGGCTACTACAAAACCAACAACAGTTGCCGAATTCGAAGAGACATCGAGCAGTTGGGTAGTTGCCAGTTGCGGATCCAGTCTTACATCCGAAGTATCTTCGGTACACGAAGCAAGCCAAACTGTTGCTGCAAGCAGAAGTGACCACAAATACCATTTGGTCACTTTTATAATGGATTTTTGTTTCGTATTCATGCTTAGTTGTTTTTAATGAATGTTACAGAACCAGAACTACCTGTGATGGTGAAATTGATGGAATAGTTCCCGGCGGCAGAAATAACGATGTTTCCGTTACTGTTTGGGAGTGCCAGTGTTCCACCGGTTGCAGGTAATGTTTTGTCGCCGTCTGGACCCCAGTTGATGTCCCATTTGCTATTGAGCCTGAATTTCATTGGTCCGGCAGGCAGATCGATGTTGATCGTCCAGTAGCCTTTTGCGATGACGTAATCCATGAAATAATCGGCCGAGCCACCCCATCCTGTAAATTCTCCTACTACACCCACATTGTAACTGGTAAGTGCAATTGTGAGGTCGTTGGTATTCACTTCAAGTTTATACCATCCACTGGCATCAACGCTGATAGCAGTGCCGTTTTCGGACAACACAGCACCGCTCGCGCCGTATGTTTTGTTTGTGTCTGGATCACTCAGTGTAAACGGACTTGCAGCGTCGAGTTTCACATATCCGACATACTTTCCATCACCTAGGGGAGATTCAATTTTCTGGTTGATTCCTGAATTCATCAAGTCCAAACGAGGTAAGCCGTAAGGCGTGATGTTGACGGTTTTTAAATCCGAAGAATAAACCATAGGAGTATAACCCGTTCCGGCGTCCTGGGTGAGCACGGCACGCAGCCTGATATCGATCGAAGTAGCCTGGTCGGCGGGAAATTTCGTCAGAGCCATACCGTTCAGGTCGCTGACTGTAATTTCAAATTTATCAGCTTTAATTCCCGACTGAATTGTCAGTGGATCAGCAAAATCGGTTCCGTGCGCACAGGCTTCCAAAATATAGGTTGCCGAAGCCTGGAAGCTCAGGTCAACAGGAGTTCCTGTGAAGGTAAGGGTTTGCGTACCATTGGTCCTTTTCAGGGTTAAATCAGGAACAGACTGAATGGTGGGCGCCACAGGATTTGACGACAGAACCACCTTTGTTTCGTCCTTTTCGCAGGAAGCCAGAAGTCCGATCAACCCGATAAAAGTCAGAAATATCAATAATTTTTTATTCATTGTTTCGAAGTTTAAAGATTAATTATACCCTGGGTTCTGTTTGATATTCGGATTGGCAGATACCTCGTCGCCCGGTATTGGGAAAATATTCAGATGCGAATCGGTTATTGTTCCGTTAAGAACACCGCCTTTCCAGGTCCAGTTATAAGATCCGTTGGTGAATTGACCAAAGCGGACCAGGTCGGTACGTCTCTGTGCTTCATAATAGAATTCGCGTCCGCGTTCGTCGAGCAGAAACTGGTCAGTAAGCTGTCCTGCTGTAATATTTCCTGAAGCATCTCCATAAGCGCGTGTGCGAATTTCGTTTATGTCTTTTACGGCATCAGCATCATTTCCAAGGTTGTGCAGTGCTTCAGCACGCATCATGAGTGCATCAGCATATCGGAAAATAGGGAAGTCGGTGCTTGCGTAAGCCGGACTGTAATTGTCTGCTCTCGAACCATCGGCATTTTTAGCCGTGAATTTATATACACCAACACCATAATCGCCACTTGAAGAAGCGCTTGGAATATTGATTGATTTCTTCATCCGAAGGTAAACGCGTTTGTCTTTACACTGGGCGAAGAAAGGATCGGAGGCTGGAATTGGCACATTACCGTATGTCGCAATGGTGTCAACCATCACATTCAGGAAATCTTTTCTTGAGCGGTTACCATTCCAGTTGGTATTCGATGTCAGGTCATGGAAATCTTCAGCTCTCAGGTAAACAGCATCGCTCGAAGACTCGATGATGAAAGTTGTACCAACATAACCCTGTGTGTGAACTCCATCTTGTTCGATGGCAAAAATCATTTCAGGATTATTGTGTGAGCGATCGTTGTCGGCACTGAAGTTTTTACGGTAATTTGGAGCAAGCGAGAATTTTCCGCTGCTGATTACCTTGTCGCAATAAATTTTGCAGCTATCCCATTTGGCTGTTCCTGTATAGACTTCGGCATTGAGGTAAACACGGGCAAGCAGCATCCAGCAACTAGACTTGCTTGCCTGAGTTGAATTGCTGATGTCGCCAAGTTTATCTTCAATGCCGTGCAATTCTGAAACAATATAGTTGAACAGTTTGGCACGTTCGATCTGTTTTGGGAAGAATTTGCCTACACCGTCGGCATCGGTTGTGAACGGCGGGTTACCGAAAAGGTCCATGCTATAGTAATATGCCAATGCCCTGAGGAATCGGGCTTCAGCATTGTAACGAATAACTTTCGGGTCGCTGTTGCCGTTTGTTGTCCTGATGAAGTCGTTGGCATAAGTGATGCTCAGGCTTAATCGCTGGTACAAAGCGGTAAGAAACTGGTTCGTAGAGCTCCATGTCTGAGTATTCAGGTCGGCAATACCGGCGTCGCCCCATCCGCAGATGGCTTCGTCGGTGGTTATCTCCTGAAGGTTCCACAACGATCTGGTGATGGTCGTAAAGTTAGGGTCCTGCGCTGCAATATCTGGTCCGTTATTATCATCTTTACCGCCACCTTGGCCAGGCAGGATGAAACTGGCGTAAATCTTTCCGAGCGCTTCCTGCATATAAACAGCGCTGTCGCCTAAATTACCAGCCAGAATTGTGTTGGGGTTAATTGGTTTAACATCCAAATCTTTCATACACGAGTTAAATAACCCGGCTGAAAGAACTATTCCTAATATTATAAATAATTTATTCATATCGATTCGGTGTTTGTATTAGTATGACAGGCTTATACCCAGCATGAATGTACGTGGTCTGGGATAGAAATTGTTATCAATACCATTTGGAACCTCAGGATCCAGTCCCTTGTATTTGGTAATCGTGAAAGCATTCTGTACTGTGAAACTTACACGTGCATTCAGTCTGTCTATCAGGTTATTGAGTGTATAACCGGCACTAATGTTGTCGAGTTTAAAAAACGAAGCATTTTCAATAAAATAATCGCTGGTGAACTGACGTTTCACGAACTTTGTGTCGGAGAGGTAAGTCGGGAAGTTTTTCCAGTAACCAATTTGATACATCTGGTCGTATGAAGCTCCCGAAGCAACCTGGTTGTACACATAGTTTCCAATGCTTCCGCGTGATGAGGCTGACAGGTCAAAATCTTTATAATTAAATCTGAAAGAGAATCCGACCAATACGTCGGGAGCGGGGTTTTTGAAAATGTATTTGTCTGCGTTTGTTCCGCTTACAGTTCCCCCAAGTCCGGAAAGATCAACATAAAGACCTTCGATGGGGTTTCCATTGGCATTATACACCTGTTTGTTCATAAAGAACGAGTGAGCCGGGTAACCTACACGTGTTACCTGCAGCGCTCCGGTAAAGCTGTCGCCACCTTCCAAAACGCCAATATAGGTTGGATCGTCGGTTAGAAGAAGTTTGGTGATTTTATTCTCGTTGTATGTAACATTGAATCCGAAGCTCAGCGAAACATCTTTGGATGAAATCGCTTCGAGGTTCAGGCTTACTTCGGCACCTTTGTTTTCGAGGCTACCGACGTTTGTCATCAAGCGGTTCGAAAAGTTACTTCCACTGGGAATTGTTACCGAGTTTAACAGGTCGTCGGTTACACGTTTGTAAACATCAACCGAACCTGTAATGCGGTTTTTGGCAAAACCAAAATCTAGACCGGCATTCTGTGTCGTTGTTTGCTCCCATTTAATGTTTGGATCGTAGGCGTTTGGACGCAATGTTGGGAGGAATTCGCCATCAATCGGATAATAATTACCCGGAAGAGAAATGATATAGCTGGCTTGCGCCGGATAATCATTTTTAGTAATGTCCTGTTGTCCGGTAATACCCCATCCCAGTCTAAGTTTCAAATCTGAAATGGTCTTTGAATCTTTCAGGAAACCTTCATCTTTGATTTTCCAGGCCAGTGCAGCTGATGGGAAAAGACCCCAACGGTTTCCTTTTGCGAAACGCGAAGAACCGTCATCACGAAGTGTAAATGTCAGAAGGTACCTGTCTTTCAGGGTATAATTTACGCGACCAAAAAATGAAACCAGGTAATTTTCGGTGCGCGTCAAGTTCCTGTCTTCCTGGGTGGTGGGGTGGTCAGAATCGATGTAACCACGGGTGTAACTATCGCTTTCGCGTTTAAAATGCTGCCATTCGTAACCTGCCGTTGCATCAATTTTGCTGGCGATATTTGCAAGGGTTTTCGAATAGTTCAGGTAGAAATCGAAAAGATCGTTGTAGTTTTTTCCGCTGTAATCGTTCAGCTTGCCCCAATATGGTGTAACCAATGTTGAAGGTGAAGTTGTTGGACGGTTGTTGTGGCCAACACTTTTCGTATAGTCGGTAGCCATATTTAATGTAGCCATCATGCCTGGAATGAACGGTAATTTGTAATCGAATTTGGCACTAGCAACCACGCGTTGAACGTTCGATCTGTTATCGACAGCCAATGCTTGTTCCAGAGGGTTTGAAGTTCCAAGGTTAGCACCATAATTGGGCCACTGAAAATAACCGGCAGATTTTGGATTGCCATCCATTACTGGCTGGGTCGGATCCATGTTGATGGCCGATCCGATGGCTCCTGTGTCACCAAAGTTATTGTTGGTCGCCATTCCTTTCAGGTTAAGGCTAACCTTCAGGTCATTCTCAAAAAATGAAGGTTCGAGGCTCAACGATCCGGTTACCCTGTTCATGTCCGTATTTTTCAGGATACCTTCCTGATCTGTATAACCAATCGATACACGATAAGGCATATTTTTATCAGCTCCTGTTAAACTGATGTTGTGATCGTGAGAAAAGGCAGTTCTGAAGATTTCTTTTTGCCAGTTGGTATTCTGAGTTCCAAGTTTGCTTAGGTTATCGGCACCAAACAGGTCGATATGGTCGTGGGCAATTTGTCGCAATTCGTCGCCCGAATAAACATCCATATATTTAATGGCAGAAGAAAGTGATGTATTCACGTCGTACGTAATCTTGACAGGAGAACCCGATTTGCCTTTTTTCGTGGTTATCAGGATAACACCGTTTGATGCGCGCGAACCATAGATGGCTGTTGCTGATGCATCTTTAAGAACGGTGAAAGTTTCGATGTCGTTTGGATTTACAAACGTTAGGAAGTTTGAGCTTCCTGAAATGTTGTTGTTATCAATCGGAACGCCGTCGATGATGATAAGCGGGTCGTTTGAGGCATTGAGCGAAGAGCCGCCACGTATCCGGATGGTGGAACCACCGCCTGGAGCACCACCAGCAGTGGTGATGACCACACCGGCACTTTTACCAACCAGTAGGTCCTGCGGCGAGCTGATCGCACCCCTGTTGAAATCCTTTGAACTTACGGCTACAACCGATCCGGTGGCATCGCTTTTCTTAACCTGACCGTAACCGATCACCACCACTTCGTCAATCTGTTCGTTGGTCGGAACAAGCGCAACGCTCAGCATTGTCTGATCCTGAACAGTAACTTCCTGCATTTTATATCCAACGAATGAAAATTGGATGATATCGCCTTTGTTAGCTTTGAGAGTAAAATTGCCATCAACGTCCGAGATGGTACCGTTGGTGGTGCCTTTAACAACAATTGAAACACCCGGTAGGGCTTCTCCCGACGAATTGTCGGCAACCTTACCTGTTAATACCGTCTGTGCCATCGCGAAGTTGGAGAGCAAAAGCGACAGAAGCAATATTAATACATTTAGGTTTTTTCGAATAATCCTCATGTTTTAATAATTATTGGTTCAAATACTCGTTTTGTGATTCATTTTTCACTTTTCTGTTAATTTTCGCTGGTTTTTCCGTTACACAATTCATAAAAAATTAATTCCGGAGACCAAAGTATGGCTTCTGTTAATCAATTGTTAAAAAATGTTATCCTGTATTTTATGCAAACGTTTGCGGTTACGTTTGCATTCAATATGTTTAAAAACAGGTAGTTACTGGTTGGTATTTGTTTAATGTTTTACAGCCATTTTTTTAATTACTTGCATACCAATGAAAACGCTTATCTTTATCGTAATAACAAAACCATGAATCAATGCGCAGTAACCAGATTACTATCAAAGACATAGCCCGTATACTAGGAATATCGCCTTCTACGGTTTCAAGAGCGCTGAAAAATCATCCTGATATTAATTCTGAGACAAAAAAGGCTGTAAACGATCTGGCCAATAAACTTAAATACCAGCCTAATGCGGTTGCTCTTGGCTTAAAAAATAGCAGGAGCAATACAATTGGTGTCATCATTCCTGAAATAGTCCATTACTTTTTTTCTTCTGTAATCAGCGGGATCGAGGATGTTGCTTCCCAAAAAGGTTATACCGTTATTATTTGCCAGTCGAACGAAAGTGCAGCACGCGAAGAAGCCAATTCCCGTGCTTTGCTTTCGCACCGCGTAGATGGTATTTTGGTCTCGGTTTCTAAAGATACCCAGTCATTTGAGCATTTAATCAACCTTCAGGAGGGTGGGATACCACTTGTGTTTTTCGATCGTATTGCCCCCGAAATAAATGCCGACCAGGTAATTATTGACGACAGGGATGCGGCCTACCAGGCGACCAGGCACCTGATTGAAACCGGACGAAAAAGAATTGCGCATTTTGCCGGGCCGCAGAAATTAGCGATCGGTCAGGATCGGCTACAGGGCTATTGCAATGCCCTGGCCGAAGCCGGATTACCAATAGATGAACGACTAATTGTTGAAGCTGATAATCTTGAAAGAGCACGGAATGCTATAAGTGAACTGTTGGACGCCGGTATTATTCCTGACGGAATTTTTGCAGTGAATGACATGACAGCAATCGGAGCCATGAAAACAATCCAAAAACGTGGACTGGTTGTTCCTGACGATATCGCAATTGTTGGATTTAGCGATGGTTTTCTTTCCGGGGTTACCGACCCGCATCTTTCTTCCGTCGATCAGCACGGCTACGAGATGGGCACTACAGCGGCCGAAATCTTGTTCTCGCGCATCATGTCCGAGACTGACGACTATGTCCCTGAAGTGAAAATTTTACATGCCAATTTGATTGTGAGGGGCAGTTCGAAAAAAAAAGATGATTGATTTTCAGAAAAAATTTCATCACTGCAAACGTTTGCAATGGGTTTTTTTAGGTGTTTGTCCTGAAAAATAGCTAATTAGCCTATCTTGGCATTTGGATTTAATGAAAAACCTTCCTTATATTTGTGTCTGTTAATTCCGCTTTTAATTAATTCCGTACATACTTCATTTGGACGCCTGAAGTTCTTCAGGAGTCATATTTATTAATTCCGCTGTAGTGAAGAGTGGTCATTTTTTGTTTTGTGATATTCGCGGCTGACGAGCTTAAAGCTGTTGCCGGAAGTTGATCAATTCAGGATTTCTTCCCACTTTCATACAGGTAAACCAATTGATAAAACCAAATGAAGAAAAAACCATTTTTAAGCTTTTGGCAAATCTGGAACATGAGCTTCGGCTTCCTGGGAATCCAGTTTGGCTTTGCCCTGCAAAACGCTAACGTGAGCCGGATTTTTGAAACGCTCGGCGCACAGGTTGACGCAATCCCGATTTTGTGGATTGCCGCGCCAGTTACCGGGTTGATTATTCAACCCATTATTGGACATGCAAGCGACAAAACCTGGAACCGTCTTGGGCGCCGCCGTCCATACTTTCTTGCTGGCGCAATTCTGGCGTCTCTTGCGTTGCTGCTCATGCCCAATTCTCCGGCTTTGTGGATGGCTGCAGGCTTACTCTGGATCATGGATGCTTCGATCAATGTTTCGATGGAGCCCTTCCGCGCATTTGTAGGCGATATGTTGCCAGGCGAGCAGCGAACCTCGGGCTTCGCGATGCAGAGCTTTTTCATTGGTGCCGGTGCAGTAGTAGCTTCTGCACTTCCGTACATCTTAACCAACTGGTTTGGGGTGTCGAATGTGGCCGAGGCCGGTTCTAAAATCCCTTCTTCGGTGAAGCTTTCCTTTTACCTGGGAGGTGCTGTTTTCCTTTTGGCTGTGCTCTGGACGATCATTTCAACCAAAGAGTATTCTCCTGAAGAATTAAAAGCTTATGAAGAAGTTCCGGAGAAGTCCGGATCAGAATCAAAACCTGCCGGAAAGACCGCGGCACAGTTGCTTCCTTCTTTTATCCGGAACGGTTTTATCTGGCTTATCATTGGTGTTTTGGGAAGCTTGCTCATTCAACAGATGGAATGGGAAAAAGAACTCTACATTTTATCGGTTGGTTTTGGCGCTTTTGGGCTGATTCTGCTGGTTTCGGCCTGGTATACACGTCAGGGAATGACCCACAATGGTTTTGTTGAGGTGATTACCGATTTGATGAACATGCCCAAAACGATGAAGCAACTGGCAATCGTTCAGTTTTTCTCGTGGTTCGCCTTGTTTGCGATGTGGATTTATTCAACAGCGGCTGTCACCAACCACATTTACGGGACCAGCGACACTGCCTCGAAACTATACAACGACGGAGCCGATTGGGTCGGTATCCTTTTTTCGGTGTATAATGGTTTTGCTGCAGTAGTGGCTTTTGGACTTCCATTTTTGGCCAAATGGACCAGCCGGAAAATGGCTCATGCCATCGCACTAATCTGCGGCGGACTTGGACTTGCCTCTTTCTATGTGATAAAAGATCCCAATTTGCTGATCGTTTCGATGCTGGGTGTCGGTATTGCCTGGGCAAGTATTTTATCAATGCCTTATGCCATTTTAACCGGATCGTTGCCGGCTCAGAAAATGGGAACTTACATGGGAATCTTTAATTTCTTTATTGTAATACCACAAATTCTGGCTGCCAGTATCCTGGGATTTTTCACCAAAGTTTTGTTTGGCGGACATGCTATTTACGCCATCATACTTGGCGGAGTGTCGTTACTGATTGCTGCCGCCACAGTGATGTTCGTGGACGACGTCGATCAGAAAGGTTTAAGTAAAAAATAACCCTGCACGAGGAAGTGTGTTTTTACTTCCGCTGCAAAATGAGAACCTAAAATATTTATCCTGTGAAAATGATTGAAGCTTGCTTATTTGATTTGGATGGAGTGGTGGTGGATACAGCCAAATATCATTTCATTGCCTGGAAAGCGCTTGCGAACGAACTGGGCTTCGAATTTACAATTGATGACAACGAGCGGCTCAAAGGCGTGAGCCGGATGAAGTCGCTCGAAATATTGCTTGAAATTGGCGGTATGCAGTTTTCGGAAGCCGAAAAACTGGCCATGGCCGAGAAAAAGAATACGCTTTATGTAAGTTACATCGAGAAAATGACTCCGGAAGAAACCTTACCCGGCGTAGAGCGATTCCTGATTGAACTGAGAAATCGTGGAATAAGAATCGCCCTTGGTTCGGCCAGTAAAAATGCACCGTTGATCCTGGATCGGATACGCCTGACCCACCTCTTCGATGAGGTGGTCGACGGAAATTCGATTACCGAGGCAAAACCTAATCCGGAGGTATTTCTGAAAGGAGCCGAAAAGCTAAAAGTATCGCCCGAAAACTGCGTGGTATTTGAAGATGCCATTGCCGGAATTGAGGCTGCCCGAAACGCCAATATGCGCTGTATTGGCATTGGCGAACCCGAAACTTTGAGTAAGGCCGATCTCGTAATTCCGGGTTTTATCGGTTTTTCGGTAGAATACATGGAGAAAGCACTGAACGGAGCTGAATAGATGTTCAGAAAAGATGAAGACAGAGAAAACAGAAATCAATTTTGCCTGAAGCAACTTCAGGAGCATATTAAAAATTTATAATCGTATGAAAAACTACATCATACATGATGAATGGAAAATCATCGAAGAAGGCTTTCATAAGGATGAAAATCGGATCACCGAAAGTTTGCTTTCGATAGGCAATGGCCGAAGCGGGCAGCGGGCCAACTTCGAAGAGAAGTACAGTGGCGATACGCTTCGCGGCAGCTATGTGGCGGGAATTTATTATCCCGACAAAACACGTGTAGGCTGGTGGAAGAATGGTTATCCGGAGTATTTTGCCAAAATACTGAATGCTGCCAACTGGATTGGGATCGACGTTTGGATTGATGGCGAAGAACTCGATCTGAACACTGCAACAATCCTGCGCTTCAGGCGCGACCTGGATATGAAATCGGGATTGCTGAGCCGAAGCTTTATTGCCCGGCTGGATTCGGGCAAGGAGATTGAAGTTCATGCAAAGCGCTTTCTAAGTATTTCTGAACAGGAAATCGGAGCCATCAGCTATTCGGTGAAAGCGCTCAATTTTTCAGGAATGCTGACTTTCGTTCCCTACATCGATGGTGACGTGGTGAATGAAGACTCGAATTACGATGAAAATTTCTGGATTGGCGTGAGTCAAAAAGTCGATGGATGCCTGGGCTATGTTTGTACCGAGACAAAGAAAACGGCATTTCGTGTTTGCACAGGTATGAATTTCAGCGTAAAAAAGGAAGGTTCGTATCTAGCTCCGGAAACAAGCGCCATTGAGAAAACCAAATATGTGGGTTCCCGGTTTTCGGTTTCGGTAGCAGAAGGCGAAGAGATACTCATTGAAAAATACGCGGCCATTATTTCAACCTTATACCATCCTGAGAATAAACTTCAGGAGGAAACTGAAAAGACATTAAAACACGCGCTGGAAAAGGGTTTTGATAAGCTTTTTTCGGAGCAAAAGAAAGCCTGGGCAGTGCGCTGGGAAACGAGCGACATTCGCATCGAAGGAGATGTGGCTGCTCAACAGGGAATCCGGTTCAATATTTTTCAACTGAACCAAACGTATGTGGGCGACGACGAACGTTTGAACATTGGCCCAAAAGGATTTACCGGCGAAAAATACGGCGGCGTAACTTATTGGGATACAGAGGCATACTGTTTGCCATTCACGCTTGGTACTGCACCGCAAATGGTTTCGAAAAACCTGCTTTTATACCGCTACAAACATTTACAGAAGGCCATTGAAAATGCACAGAAGTTAGGATTCACCAATGGCGCCGCGTTATATCCCATGGTAACTATCAACGGTGAAGAATGCCACAACGAATGGGAAATTACATTCGAGGAAATTCATCGGAATGGTGCAATTGCTTATGCGATATATAATTACATCAATTACACGGGCGACCGTGAATACCTGGCACCGTTCGGTTTCGAGGTTTTGCTGGCCCTTTCGCGATTCTGGAGCCAACGCATCAACTGGTCGGATGAAAAGAAAAAATATGTGCTTTTGGGTGTCACCGGGCCAAACGAATACGAGAACAACGTAAACAACAACTTCCACACCAGCTACATGGCAGTTTGGACGTTGAAATACACACTTGAAGCCATCGACTTTTTGAAAAAAGAGCATCCGATGTTATTTAAGGATTTAGTGAGCAAGCTGAAATTTAAAGAATTGAATGAAACCGAGCGATGGAATAAGATTATCCGGGACATGTATTTCCCTTACGACTTTAACCGGAAAATCTATCTTCAGCAGGATGGCTTCCTTGATAAAGAACTGATTCCGGTAAGCAAACTGAAGCCAGAGGACAGGCCGATTAACCAGAAATGGTCGTGGGACCGAATTTTACGTTCGCCGTATATCAAGCAAGCCGACACTTTGCAGAGCATTTTCTGGTTCGAAGATCAGTTCGATAAAAAAAACATCGAGCGCCATTTCGATTTCTACGAACCGCTCACGGTGCATGAGTCATCACTGTCGAGTTGTATTCACTCAATCCTGGCAGCAGGAATCGGCCGTCAGGAAAAGGCGTACGAAATGTATCTGCGCACAGCGCGCCTCGATCTCGACGACTACAACAACGATACCTGCGACGGCTTGCACATTACCAGCATGGGCGGAACCTGGATGGCTTTTGTTCAGGGATTTGGCGGAATGCGCGTGAAAAACAATCAGTTGCATTTTAATCCGTTCATTCCTGAAGGCTGGAAATCATACACTTTCAGGCTGAATTTCAGGGAATCTCACCTTGAGTTCAGGATGGATAAAACCCGGTTCAGCGTTTTCAATCATTCGAAAAAAGATATTGATCTGGTTGTTCACGGACAAACCTGTCATCTGCCAGCAAAGAAAGAGATAGAAATTAGCATATAACCTGAAAACCAGTTGAAATGAAAAAAATACTGTTATTAGTTGTTGCCTTTGGTTTTTATATTTCGGTATTTGCCATTGGAGTCGATCGTGTGGAGCCGCTGTTTTGGTGGGTGGGTATGAAAAATCCGTCTGTCCAGTTGATGGTTCACGGCAAAGACATAGCCACTTCGGAAGTGAGCCTGAACTATCCGGGTGTCAAAATTACGGCAGTCAGTCGGCAGGAAAATCCAAACTACGTTTTTATCGATCTGACAATTGCTCCGGAAACCAAAGCAGGAACTTTCGCAATTCAGTTCAGTAAAGGCAAAAAGGAAACGACGACTTACAACTACGAGTTGAAAAGCCGCGAACCGCATTCGGCGGACAGAAAAGGATTTGACTGCTCAGATGTGATTTACCTGATCACCCCCGACCGGTTTGCCAACGGAAACCCGGCGAACGACGCAATGCCCGGAATGAAGGAACAGCCTAACCGGGCCGATTACAATGGCCGGCATGGTGGCGATATCGAAGGAATTAAAAACAGCATCGGCTATTTGTCGGAAATGGGTTTTACCGGTGTATGGCTCAACCCGGTACTCGAAAACAACATGACACAGGTTTCCTACCATGGCTATTCGACCACCGATTTTTACAAAGTTGATCCGCGGTTTGGTACCAATGAAGAATACCAGGCGCTCGCGAAAGCATTGCATCAAAAAGGCATGAAACTGATGATGGATATGATTCTCAACCACATTGGTTCGGAGCATTGGTGGATGGATGATATGCCTTCGCCCGACTGGCTGAACAATTATCCGGAGTATAAAATTACCTCGCACCGGCATGTAGTGAATGAAGATCCTTACGCCTCCGAGGTCGACAAAAAGGCCATGGCCGATGGTTGGTTTGTGCCATCGATGCCCGACCTGAACCAGCGTAACCCATTTATGCTCAATTATCTGATTCAGAATAGCATTTGGTGGACCGAATTTGTTGGTTTGGATGGCATTCGCATGGACACTTATCCCTATCCCGACAAAGATGCGATGGCTGAGTGGTCGCGCCGGATGCTGGAGGAATATCCCGGTTTTTACATGGTGGGCGAAGAGTGGTCGCTCAATCCAGGAATTGTGGGCTACTGGCAAAAGGATCAGGTAAACAAGGATGGGTATGTGTCGTATCTTCCCGGCCTGATGGATTTTCCGATGAACGATGCCGTGATTCAGGGATTAAAAAATCCCGGAAACGACGGATTGATCCGGATTTACGAGGCGCTGGCCAATGATTTTATGTATGCCCATCCGGAAAAGCTGGTTGTTTTTCCCGACAATCACGACATGGTTCGCTTTTACGATCAACTGAATAACAAGACCGATTTAATGAAACTTGGCTTAGTGTGGTACGCAACTACCCGCGGAATTCCTCAGATTTTCTACGGAACAGAAGTGCTGATCACTGCTCCCGGTCCTCGTGAAGATGGGAAGCTTCGGGCCGATTTTCCGGGCGGATGGCAGGGCGATGCCGTCAACGCATTTACCGGTGCCGGAATGAGTGCCGCGCAAAAAGACATGCAAAATTTTGTGAAGAAGCTGCTCAACTGGCGAAAATCGAACCCGGTGGTTTATACCGGTGCTTTGAAACATTTCGTTCCTGAAGACAATGTGTACGTGTATTTCAGGTACAATGCCGACAAAAAAATAATGGTTGTGCTAAATAAAGGAGATCAGGAAAAAGCCATCGATACCAGCCGTTTTCATGAAGTCATCGGCAACAGTAATTTAGGAAAGGAAATTCTTTCAGGAGAAAATATTGCTAACCTCGGGAACCTGAAAGTGGCTGCCAAAACTGCCCTTATTATTGAATTGAATAACTAAGAAATTGAAGAAATGATAAAAAGAATCCAGCTATTTTCGGTATTGGTTTTAATGAGTTTTCTGGCTGTAGCGCAGCAGGTTCAGTCTCCAAGCGGACAATTGTTGCTTAGTTTTGAGCTGCGAAATGGCGTGCCTTTTTATAGCCTGAATTATAAAAATCAGGTTGTCGTAAAGCCCAGTTCACTTGGGCTCGAACTATACAATGACGAAGCAGGTTTGATGAATGGCTTTTCGCTGGCAAAGAGCGAAACATCGACATTCGATGAAACGTGGCAACCGGTCTGGGGCGAATACAAGCAAATCAGAAATCATTACAACGAACTGGCTGTTACGCTCAATCAGGAAAAAGCATCGCGGCACATCATTGTCCGGTTCAGGGTTTTCGACGACGGCATGGGACTCAGGTACGAATTTCCGGAGCAACCTAACCTCAATTATATGGTTGTAAAAGAAGAGCATACACAATTTGCCATGACAGGAGATCATACAGCTTTCTGGATTCCGGGCGATTACGACACGCAGGAATATGACTACACCGAATCGAAGCTTTCTGAAATCAGGGGACTGATGAAAGGTGCCATTACCCCGAATGCTTCGCAAACACCATTTTCGCCAACCGGGGTTCAGACAGCATTGATGATGAAAACGGCTGACGGATTGTATATCAACGTTCACGAAGCTGCTTTGGTCGACTACTCGTGCATGAGCCTGGTGCTCGATGACAAGAACATGATTTTCGAATCGTTTCTTACTCCTGATGTTCAGGGTAAAAAAGGCTATTTGCTGGCACCCTGCACTTCGCCCTGGCGCACCGTAATTGTGAGCGACAAAGCCACCGACATTTTGCAGTCGACACTGACATTGAATTTGAACGAACCCTGTAAAATCAAAGATACTTCATGGATCAAACCGGTGAAATACATTGGTGTTTGGTGGGAAATGATCACCGGGAAGAGCACCTGGGCATATACCGATGCCCCTTCGGTAAAACTTGATTCATTCGATTATTCGAAGGCAAAACACAATGGCAAACATGCTGCCAACAACGAAAAAGTTAAAGAATACATCGACTTTGCTGCCGAAAACGGCTTTAGCGAAGTGCTTGTTGA
>JAEWME010000291.1 GCA_023393265.1 Bacteroidota bacterium
AACTTACCCTGGTCAATCAGGTTTTGACATACAGCGCTAATCCATGTCATGTTTGTGTTTCTCCGGATGGTAAAAAACTGGTCGCATCCAACTATTCGGGCGGCAGTCTGTCTTATTTTAATATCAATGCCGACGGCAGTTTGTCGGATATGGTACAGTCTATTAAACACTCCGGAAACGGGCCATTTAAAGGAAGGCAGGAAGAGCCTCATGTTCATTCAGCTCAGTTCGATGCGCTTGGAAAAACGCTTTTTGTAGCCGACCTGGGCATCGATCAGCTTAAAATGTACAGCGTTGTGAAAGGAGAAACGCCGCTTGTAGCCGCTCCTCTGCCTTATTTGCAGTTGCCATCCGGTTCGGGACCGCGCCATTTCGATTTTTCGTCAGACGGCCGATATATTTACGTGATCAATGAATTGAGTTCGACTGTCGTGGTTTTTATGAAATATGGCGGCGACTGGAAAACCATTCAAACGATTTCGACCTTGCCCAAAGATTTTAAAGGCGAAAGCTGGTGTGCCGACATTCACATCTCGGCTGACGGCAAATTTGTGTATGGCTCCAACCGCGGACATAACAGTATTACTGTGTTTAAGCGCGATGTGAACAGCGGAAAGCTTGAGCTCGTCGAAACTGTTTCGGTTGAGGGAAACTGGCCCCGTAATTTTGTGATCGATCCGTCGGGACGGTTTTTGCTTTGCGCCAACCAAAAAAGCGAGGATATCACGGTCTTCAAAATTGATCCAGTTTCAGGAAAATTAATCTTTACCGGCTTTAAAATTTCCAACCAGTCGCCTGTTTGCCTGAAATTTCTGAAGTAGAAAAAACTAAATAAAATGGGAATCCGGGGTGCGGCAAATTGCTGCATCTCCGGATTTTTATTTAGGAACGACTTACTTTTCAGTCGAAGAGTTCCGATAACCAGTTTTTTTGCCGGTGATGTATCTGGTGTTTGTGATAATCGTTCGAATACGAATGCTGCGGTTCGTAAAAGTGGTTTTCGTGGCTGCCGGAAGTGCGCTCGATGATTTTGTCGAGTTCACCTCTGTCGAGCCATATTCCCCGGCATTTCGGGCAATAATCGATTTCGATTCCCTGCTTGTCGGTGATAACAAGCGTTACATTGCAAATTGGACAATTCATGTTCGTGATGTTTTTAACGTTTCTAACGGAGTGTTTTTCTTCGGAAAAAGAAGGGATAAAATGACTGAAACGGCCAGTATTCCCATGATGGTGAGCAGCGAAATGACAATCGGTATTTTATAGAGATCGACAATAATCATTTTGGTGCCGACAAAAGCCAAAATGGCTGCCAACCCATATTTCAGGAGGTGGAAATATTGCGTGATTCCGGCCAGTGCAAAATACAGGGCACGCAAACCAAGAATCGCGAACACATTCGACGTGAAGATGATGAACGAATCGGTTGAAATAGCCAGAATCGCCGGAATGGAATCGACTGCAAAAATCAGATCGGTGAATTCTACTACCAGCAAAACGATGAATAATGGCGTAGCAAATGTCCGGGCGTTAATCCTGACAAAAAAGTTTCCGCCATACATCCGGTCGGTTACCGGAAAGAACTTCTTGAATAACCTGACCAGCGGGTTTTTATCCGGCAAAATTTCTTCGTCTTTGTGAAACAGCATTTTGATGCCTGTAAAAACGAGGAATGCGCCGAAAACATAGATGATCCAGTGGAACTTGTTGATGATTGCCACTCCGGCAAAAATGAAGATTGCCCGCATGATTAGTGCGCCGATGATTCCCCAGAAGAGCACCTTATGCTGGTATTTGGCTTCGACATTGAAGAAGGAAAACAACATGATAAATACAAACAGGTTGTCAACACTCAGCGATTTCTCGATGAGGTAGCCCGTGAGAAATTCCAGCGCTTTTTCTTCTCCCATAAACCGGTAGATTCCATAATTGAACAGAAGTGCGAGGCCGATCCACACGCTGCTCCAGATCAGCGCTTCCTTTATTTTTACTTCGTGCGATTTGCGGTGAAATACGCCGAGGTCGACTGCCAGAAGCATGATTACAAAAAGGATGTACCCAATCCAAACGGTTATATCGATTGTCATAGATTTATTATTGGATTCGACGACTTTTTGAGTGAAGCCCGGTTAACCGGAACAAGTATTCGTATAGGAATAGGCTTCACATCAGATAAAAGGGAACGAATGGCATTGATCAATGACATGCCAATTCGACGGAACACGGTCCATCGCAACAGGAGTTTACGTTTCATAAATTGCAATAATGTAATTCGTTGTTAATCTTATTTTTTGATTGTTTTTTAAAGAAAATTCGACCAATTCTGAATGTTCTCTCCGGGTATAACAGTCGACAATTTGCTGATAAGCGATCCAATCAGAAGTGCTGTTGCTGTGAATATGCCAAGAGAGAAAATGGTCGCCACGGCTAGCAATACCCGCAGTTTCCGGCTTTTTTTCAGGTAATCGAGGAAAAATTCCCATCGGTAGCTTGATCGAGATCCGCGGCTGATTTGCACGCTTTGACTTTGGCCGTTTGTATGATTGCTGTAATTTTTCATGGCTTTACTTTTTTGTTTCGAAATAGCTGAGTAATTCTCAGCAGAAGTTAATCTCCGGATCAGGCAGGAATATCAAAACATCGCTTCAGGAGAAACATTTCCCGAGCATATACGCCTTTCCGGCATATTTTTCCAAATGGTTACAGATTGAAAAGTAAAATCACGACAGCCGGGGAGGTAGCCAGGGCGATTTATTGTATTCAGAATAAACCCGGGTGGTTTGTACAACAGGGATCCGGCTCGGGAAGTCGAAAAATACCGGGAAATTCTGAACAGGATTAAAATGATCGTCTTCAAAAAGGTTGTGTCCCGTTTCGGCAGAAATTGTATCGTCGTGCTCCTCTGCCGAAATAACCGTTATTTCGTCGGTGGCAGCTATTTCGCCTTGTGGCATATATAGCCCCAAACCGCTCAAAAGAACGATTGCAAAGGCAATACCGAGCAATATGTATTTCTGTGGTTTCATTCCGGTCACAAGATAGAATTTCAACAACAAACAGAATAAAAAGGATTGTTAAGAATCGTTAAACACACACAGCGCTTAACTCCGGATGAGCCTGATGAATTCTTCACGGGTGGCTACACGCTCGAAAGCGCCAGTAAAATCTGAGGTTGTGGTGGTCGAATTTTGTTTCTGAACCCCACGCATCTGCATACACAGATGTTGTGCCTCGATGACGACAGCCACGCCAAGCGGGTTAAGCGTATTCTGGATACATTCTTTGATTTGTGTTGTCAGCCTTTCCTGAACCTGGAGCCGGCGCGCGTAGGCATCTACCACGCGGGCAATTTTGCTGAGTCCTGTTATGTAGCCGTTCGGGATGTAACCGATGTGAGCTTTGCCAATAAAAGGCAGCATGTGGTGTTCGCACATCGAGTAAATTTCGATGTCTTTCACAATGACCATCTGTTTGTAATCTTCCTTGAACATGGCCGAACGCAGAATTTGCTCCGGATCCTGATCGTATCCCTGCAGCAGGAATTGCAACGATTTGGCTACCCGCATCGGTGTGCTCTTCAGTCCTTCGCGGTTGGAATCCTCGCCCAGAAGGTTGATGATTTTCCGGTAGTGCTCGCTGATCTCAATCGTTTTTTCTGGATCATACTGCTCCACCTTGCGATACGATCCGTTTTCACCGTTCAGTGTAAATTCCATGGCTACTGATTAAATATTTTCCGTTATACGCAACCACAAAGGTAGCAAGATCAGTCTTACAGACATTACGATTCGTCGATTAATCCCTGAAGCGTAATAAAAACGCAAAGTAGGTATTACTTTAAATTGAACGGTTGACATATTTTTTACTTTTGTCGTCGTTAAATTTTTACCGTTTCGTAAATAATTTCAGGTTGTAAATTTCTTAATGAAAAGTCTTTCAGATAGTTAATTTGAGCCTGTTTAAAATGTGAAAAAAAGTTAATTTTTTTTGAGCCATTGGTGCAATATTGGGCGCATTTTGAAGTTTGTATAACTGAAAACAATGTCTCAGAAAATTAACCCGAGTTAATTTACTGTATTTATGATTGTAGTTACCGGAGCAGCTGGTTTTATTGGAAGTTATGTCGTTGGAAAGCTAAACAGACAAGGTTTCAGAGATGTTGTTTTAGTCGACAAATATGATGATCCGCTCAAAGTTCAGAATTACGGCAATAAAGTCTATTCTGAAATGGTTGACAGGGATGTTTTCTTTAGCTGGCTCGAAAAGCACGAAAAATCGGTACAAATCATCATTCACCTTGGCGCACGAACCGATACGGTAGGGCAGGAGCCTGAAATTTACCAGCGCCTCAACCTTGAATATTCTCAGAAAATATGGAATGCCTGCATTCAGTACGGACTTCCGCTGGTTTATGCTTCGTCGGCCTCGACCTACGGCGACGGGCAATTTGGATTCGACGATAACCATGATCTGATCCCGGACCTCAAACCCTTGAATTTGTATGCACAGTCGAAACAGGATTTCGATTTATGGGCGCTCAGGCAGGAACGTCAGCCGTTTTTTTGGGCAGGATTGAAGTTTTTTAATGTTTTTGGCCCGAACGAATACCACAAAGAGCGCATGGCTTCTGTCATTTTTCAGGCTTTCAATACCATTTCCGAAACCGGGAAGATGAGCCTTTTCCGTTCGCATAACCCTGCTTTTAAAGATGGTGAGCAGGCCCGTGATTTTATTTATGTGGAAGATGTGGCCAAGGTCATCCTTTTCTTTATGAATAGCCGCAAAAATTCTGGTATCTACAACATCGGGACTGGTGAAGCCCGCACTTACCTGAGCCTGACAAAGGCAGTTTTTAAATCGATGAATAAACCTGAAAACATTGGCTTTGTCGACACACCTGATGATTTACGGGGGAAATACCAGTATTACACCTGCGCGAACATCAAAAAACTCCGAAGCGTTGGGTACGAGGAACGATTTTATTCTTTGGAAGAGGGCGTAGACGACTATGTTCGTAATTTTCTGGCTCCCGGATTGCGGTACTAATTTTCATTTTTCTTGATTTTCCTTTGGTTAGCTGTGTGCAAACTAGCACGGAGTTATGTGTACGAGGTTGTATATAATTGTTTCCTCCTGCTTTTACTGAAGATGAATATCTTAAAATCATTTTAGTTGGACTGACATGTTTTTACGATATTTGCATTCTTTTTAAATCAGGAATAAATTGAAACGATCGTACACAGCTACTACATTGGCCGGACTTGAAGAAGCGTTGGCCGCCGAACTCATCGAAATTGGTGCCGATGAAATTCAGATAGGGCGCCGCTCTGTCTATTTCAGTGGTGATGAAAAAATGCTATATAAAGCCAATTATTGCCTGCGGACGGCGCTTCGCATCCTTGTTCCGGTCGATCATTATAAAATACACGCGACGAACGATCTTTACCAGCGTGCCCGAAATTTCAGATGGGAGGAATGGTTTGGCATCGACAATACTTTTGCCATCCAGAGTACTGTTTTTTCTGATCTGTTCAACAATTCGATGTTTGCTTCGCTGAAGCTGAAGGATGCCATCGCCGACCGGTTCAGGTATAAATTTGGTGAGCGGCCCAATGTCGATTCAAAGAACCCCGACGTTCTCATTAACCTGCACATCAGCAACGGGCATTGCACCATTTCGCTCGACAGTAGCGGCGAATCGCTGCATAAACGCGGTTACAGGGTGGAGCAAAACGAAGCGCCAATCAACGAAGTGCTGGCTGCTGGTCTTGTCAGGTTTTCGCAGTGGAATGGACAGGGCGATTTTCTCGATCCGATGTGCGGTTCGGGAACCATTGCCATCGAAGCAGCAATGTTTGCCAACCAAATTTATCCGGGACAAATCAGGAAGGATTTTGGGTTTATGCACTGGCCATCTTTTGATCAAAAACTGTTCGATCATTTGGAGAAGGAGTTAAGTATCGACCGTCCAAAAACTGTGAAAATTGCTGCTTCTGATATTTCGCGGCGAAACATCGACATTGCCCGGAAAAATGCTGAAGCTGCCGGGGTGGAGGACCTGATTTCTTTCGGGATTGCTGATTTTATGACTCTGGAACCCAATGCGGAAAAATCCTTTTTGCTGTTCAATCCGCCTTATGGAGAGCGTATTTCTCCTGCCGATTCCGATTTTTATACGCAAATTGGCGATCGGTTGAAGCATCATTTCAGGAATGCTACTGTTTGGATAATCAGCACGCCTGAATGCTTAAAAACCATCGGACTGAAGCCTTCGCGTAAAATTCCGGCGCTGAATGGTGCCCTGGAATGCAGTTTCAGGAAATATGAGTTGTATGAGGGAACACGGAAACACATGGCTGTTGACGGTGGTATTAAATAATGCAGAAAATAGATTGCTAATTGCCAGATGCAAACTACATTAACTGATCAGCAGGTTTCAGTTAAATCCAGTAATCATTCATTGCAAAAGCTTTACATTTTATTGCAACCCATTTGCTCTTAATTGCATAATATACGGAAACATTGCTTAAAATTACGCTGTCATTGTGTCATTCGCACCACCTATTCCGACGTATTTAGATTACATTGTTTGAGTTTTTGGAAGTATTGTTTAATAATCACCTTCCATTGTTTCATCTATACCTGTCATTGTTTCAGTGGCTTCAGCGTTTCAATACAAATAGGGCAGGGAATACCCAACCTGCAACGCTTTATGCGTTCCAGATTTCCCAGGCTCTGATAGCTTGAAGGTGCAGCATTTCAAGTCCGTTTTTCGTTTTCGCGCCTTGTGCTTTTCCTTTTTTCAGGAAGAGTGTTTCCTCCGGATTATAAACCAGGTCGAACAGCACATGGTCGGCGTTTAAGGCGTCGTATGGAATATCGACGCACTGGTCAACATTTGGGAAAGTGCCGATAGGCGTGGCGTGGATGATAACCAGGTATTCTTTCAGCAGGTCGGGCGTGATGTCGGCATAGCGAATTTCTTTTTCAGCCAACTGATCCTCGATGGATGCAGAAAGATATTCGATGCCCAGTTTTTCGAGCACATATTTGATGGCTTTTGAGGCGCCACCGGTCCCGAGTATAAGCGCTTTTTTATGCTGACTTCCCAGCATCGGACGAAGCGAATGCTCGAAACCATAGCAATCGGTATTAAATCCTTTCAGCTTTGTTTTTTCGCCACCCCGGATAATTTTCACCGTATTGACGGCACCTATCTGAGCCGCTTCGGTGTCAATTTCATCGAGATATTGCATGATTTGCTGCTTATACGGAATCGTACAGTTGAGACCGCAAATGTCTTTCCCTTGTCCGAAGACGCCCGGAAATTCAGAGATGCTGTCGAGTTCGAAGTTTACATATTCATGCTCCGGCAGGTTTTCTACCTCGAATTTTTCAGTAAAAAACTTCTTCGAAAAAGAATAGCCAAGCCGGTGTCCGATCAATCCGTATGTTTTCATTTTGCTTTCAAATTTGGATGCCGACAAACTTAACAAGCTTTACTGAAAATCCAAATCGGAAATTGAATCGGAGCTAGTATTTCAGGAGAAAACGCAACTGAGAACAACTACCCGCTGATTTCGCTTAATTCGAGCCAGCGCATTTCTTTTTCTTCGAGCAACGCAGTTATTTCTCCGAAACGGTTCGACTTTTCCAGCAGTTGTGACTGATTAAGCGCTCCCGAGTTCAGTTCCTCTCCAATTGCAGCTTTTTCGGTTTCAAGCTGTTCTATTTCGGTTTCCAGTTGTTCCAGTTCCCGTTTTTCTTTAAACGAGAGCTTTTTCTCTTTCTCTTTTGCTGGTTTTACGAGCGGTTTAGCCTCCGGCTTTTTCAACTTTTTCTCATTTTCCTCGTCATCAAGTTGCTTGTTGCGCCAGATCGTGTAGTTCCCCGGAAAATCTTTGACAATTCCGTCTCCGTTGAAAACAAAAAGGTGATCGACAATTTTGTCCATAAAATAGCGGTCGTGCGATACGATAATTACGCAACCATTGAAAACTTTCAGGTAATCTTCCAGCACGGCCAGTGTCATGATGTCAAGGTCGTTGGTTGGCTCATCGAGAATCAGGAAATTTGGATTGGTCATCAGGATGGTGCACAAATAAAGCCGCCGTTTTTCTCCTCCTGAAAGCTTCTCGATGTACGAATACTGGGTGTCGGGCGGAAAAAGGAAGGTGGTCAGCATTTGCGATGCCGTGATTTTACGGCCATCGTCGAAACTGATGACTTCTGCAATTTTATTTACGGCATCAATTACTTTGTCGCCCGGATTAAAGTCGATTCCTGATTGTTTATAATAGCCAAAGCGAATGGTTTGACCAATTTCAATTGTTCCCGAGTCGGGTTGAAGGTTTCCCGTAATCACATTCAGGAACGTTGATTTGCCGGTCCCGTTTTTGCCAACAATCCCAACTTTTTCGTAGCGCTGAAATTTGTATGAAAAATTGCTGAATAAGGTTTGTTGGTCGTATGATTTGGCGATGTTTTCAATGTCGAGGATTTTATTGCCAATCCGTGACGAATTCATCATCAGCTCGATGCTGTTCTCGTTGAAATTTTGTCCGGCTTTAACCAGCAGGTCGTCTACACGATCGAGCCGGTATTTCGCTTTGTGGCCGCGAGCCTGTGGCATTCTTCTGGCCCACTCCAATTCAGTTCGCAACAGGTTTTT
>JAEWME010000326.1 GCA_023393265.1 Bacteroidota bacterium
GTATGGAACATGGCTGTGTAAAAAATACTTTTCTGGTCTTCAGTGCAGCCGGTTACTTCGATGCGACTCAGATTTCTTTGCCAGACTTCGCGGGTGTTCTTTGCCAGTTTGTCGAAGTCCCAATCCGGAATTTCAACTGAAAGGTTTTTGATTGCCTGTTCAACACTGATAAAAGATGTGGCAACCCTGACTTTCACCACTTCGTCCTTCTTCGTTTTCAGGCTGATGTAAGCGCCCATTCGTGTCCCGAAACGTTCGGTGTTTTGCGGGTTTACTTCGTCATCGTTCCATGTCCCGAAATCCTCAAACGGTTTATCAATCAGGATAGCAAAATAACCTTTAAAGTTGGGCAGTTCAGGGCCAATTGAAGTTGACATACGGTCAGGGTTATAACCAGTAATCATCCCGCGTTCACGCTCTATTTTAACAAAGCCTTTCAGCTTGTTTTTATCTACCTGGTTCAGCGGTGATTTATCAGTACGCCCTGCATTCAGGTTGATTCCCTGGATAATAATGTGTGATTCGTCCGATTCAGGAAAAGTAAACCGGAACATGCCACACCTTGAAGCGGCAGCAATCTCTCCTTTGATTTGCTTTTCGCCCGGATTTAAAACTACCGAATAATAGTAAGGCGTCGAAATTTCATCGGAATGAGAAAAAGCTGAAGCACGTTCTTCAGGCAAAACTTTTAACTTCCCTACCTGTGGCATCACCGAAACATAGCCATAATCGCCCATCCAAACCGTAGGTTGATGGGTTGCGATAAACCCGAGGATGGTGGTATCTTCATAAACGTACATCATCCGGCTGATTTTGTTTTCGCAGGTTTGCGCCACAAAGTTGGTCATTGCAAATGGCTCACCCACGCACGGCATGGTCCCGCCACCCTCCAGCCCTTGTTTAAATCCGCTGAAAGGTGTTCCGATGAGCGGATTCACATAATCGACTGCCTGTTTGTTTCTATCCTTACTACCGCTGGAAGTCCATCCGATAAATGACATCTGGAGAAACAATATTATGCAAAATGTCCTAATCGAACAAAACACCGACAACTGCCTGAATTTCATCTTTTTCTTAAGAATTAATTATTTTGATATAATCACCTTCTTCGTATCTGATTCACTTCCTTTTGTAATCCGGAGGAAATAAACCCCGTTGGCAAGCGTCGAAGTGTCAAACCTGAATTCATCGCCAGTTGCATTCGTTTCAGATTTTATGCTCATCACCAAATTCGACTGTGCATTATACAACCGCAGCAGCACAGGCTCGTTTGCCGGGTTGCTGAATTTTACAAAAAGCTCATTTTCTGCCGGATTTGGATAGATTTTGATTTCATCTTCTGAGATTTCTTTTCCGTCAATTCCGGTTGTTCCAACAGTTACAACACAGGTCGCCTTTTTCGAACCATCAACGGTAGTGGCAGTAATGGTGGCGGTTCCGTTAGCAACGGCAGTTACGACGCCGTTTTGGTCAACTTTTGCCGTACCGTTTCTGGAAGATGACCACACAATGCGTTTATCGGTGGCATTTGCCGGAGTAAATATCGGTGTCAGCTGAAAAGTCTCATTTTTCAGCATTTCAAGTTCTGTTGAATCGAGTCTGATTGAAGCAACACTGACATAAGGCGCTGAAACCGTAATTTTAACATGGTCGAGGTTGGGTGTGTATTGTGCGTAAGAAGTTAAGCGGATAAGACTTTGGCCTGCTTTCAAATCTGCTATCACATATCCCGGGTCGTTTTCGTAACCCCACCAGGTCATGTTCGGCAAGCGTTTCAGCTCAAAAAATGCCTTTTGTTCACCGTTTACATCAATTTGCATCGGGTACGAGAAAGATTCTTCGGTGGTGTAGTGCGAAATAAACCGATAGGTGGTATCCATGGGCAGGTCAATGTTCCATTCCATGTATCCCCTCATCATTGTTCCAAAAAGGAATCCCGAAAGGTCCATGTTATTTCCGTAGTAAAAAAGATAACCAATACCCATGTAGGCTTCTTCAATATCCAGCAGACGGCTCCATACGGTATCGGTTTTCATGTTCAGAACATTACTGAATCCCGATTCGTTACCTGCCAAATCCACCGCTTTCAGTGAGAAATCATAAGTAGTATTGATGTCGAGGCCGGTGATTTTGTAGAGCATGTAATCGCCTTCCACTTTGATTCCCATGTATTCGTGCGCCGGAATTTTTCCCTTCAGCAGCTTTCCTTTGTTGTACAAATCGTAATAAGCCACATCGCTGTTATCCGAACTTGTTTTCCAGTTAACCGCAATTTCCGACGACGAGTTCTGGGTTGTCGGATACAATATGGGCGTTGTTGGCGCCTCAATATCGGCTGCTGTTGAAATCGTAACTATACTGGTATCAGAAACATTGCCCGCATAATCATAGGCAACAAGTTTAAATTCATATTCCGCCGAAGGATTCAAATCAGAAATCAGAATAACTGTATCCTTAACAGGCTTGAAACCAAACCTTTTATTGTCAATAAAAATATCATAGCCGGTAACCCCGACATTGTCGGTTGAAGCATTCCATTTCAATTGAATGGTTTTTACAGTTTTTTCTGCTGCAGCAATACCTTCAGGTTTGGTTGGCGCAATGTTGTCAACCGGAAAAGTTTCAACAGTAATCGTATCAGAACTGGTTTCGTGACCGGCATAGTCAGCAGCCGCAACATAAACTTCGTAGCTGGTTGCAGGTTCCAGTCCTGTGATTGTGTAATTTGTACTTCCGATGGTTAAAGCATTCGCCCGTATTCCATTTACATAAACAAAATATCCGGATAGACCTTTATCGTCGGTCGCTTTATTAAAAGTTACCGTAGCCGATGTCGATGTTTTTGATATCAAACTCAAAGCCGTTGGTTTTGTGGGAGAAACAGTATCATTCAAATAAGGGTTCCATCGTTGAAGAACAGTCTTTGCAAACAAATCATCTTCACGAAAAACAAGATATTCTCCATTTGACCGTTGGGCAGCGATTGCTCCCCAGGGAATATCAATCCAACCGAATTGTCCAAGCTGCCGAGAGGCCAGATTACCAACTTCGGAACCATCTTTAGCGCTGAAAACATCGATACTCCAGCTATTCTCGTCATATGCATAAGCGGCAAATAAATAGTCGCCTTTTGCAGCAAAACCTTGATACGGCCTGCTGTAAGCTTTTGTCCATGCAGCGGTTCTGTTTCCCTTACTCCAGTTGGGATACACGGCAAAAACAGGCCCTACACTGTAAGAATTATCATTGGCGGCAGTTGTTCCGGTAACAAACATATTATCCCATTTGCTATCATACACTGCTTTTCTGACATCGGTAAATGGTTGGGGAGTTCCCATCTGCACAATGTTTTTGAAACTGTACACCGGATTCCCGATTTCATCAAGTCCCTGGCATTCAAAATAGGACAAATTACCTCCGAAATAAATATTTCCGGCATCATCCACATTATCCAGTCCTATTTCCGATGGAATGGACTCATATTCATCTTCATCAAATTTACCATTTCCGTTCTTGTCGCGCCAGATAAATGAACCCATCCGGGGTTGAAAAGCCGGCCATTCGCCGGTAAGCCCGTAACAAAAGCGGCTGTGCCGTTGTATTGCCCCGCAGGGAATGGCGATTTCTCCATCGGTCGCTTCATTAAAACGAAAGATGTAAATAAACGAACTGTACATTTCGCCCACGAACATAAACTTATGTCCGTTTACATACCGAATCCACACACCGCCGTCAAGAGCAGCATGAATACGCGGATCATCGGGATATTTATAAGGGTCTAAGGTACAGGCAGCATATTCCTGCTCCTGTCCGTCTTCTTTCGAATAGTCCATCGTGTAGCGTTCTTCGCAGGTATAAACATGGTTTTCGTTCATGGGGTCGGCATCAGCCATGTCAACGAAACCCAGACCATATTTTTGCCAGACCATATTTCTGTCTTTGTCAAATTTCCGGATAACAGACCCCTCAAGATCGGTAATCACATATAAGTTGTCAAGTGAATCGGTTCCGGCATAAACAATTCCGGTGAATTTATCGGGTTTTACCTCGCCGGGAATACCAGAACCAATGCCACCTTTTTGACCGATTGTTTCAACAAGTACCGGCTCGCCTGTAATGTCATAAAAGAAAACCTGCTGATTGGCTCCGTTGTCACCCACAATCAGTTGTCCTTTTTTGCTGATTTGCAGCGAGCGCGGATCTGCAAAACCTGTTATTTCTTTTCCGGTAGCTTTTCCACTGGTATTAAATTCTGCAATTTTTGGGGTATTGTTTTTATTGGCACCCTGAATCACCCAAACATTGCCTTCATTATCAGCGACGGCATAATAAGGCCTGTTTACTGAAATCGTCCGCTTCAGGTTGAGGTCAACATCATAAACATATACCTTATTTTGCTGATAAACAGCGGCGACTACAAAAAACTCATTGGCACTGACTCCTGTAATACCCATCTTATTCCTGAAATTATCAGCAATTTCGGGCTCCAGAGAATAGGCTACGTCGCCTTCTGACCAACTTGCGGAAATACCTGAAATATTTGCCCCTTTAAGCGCTTTAGTACTATTGTTGATGGCGCGCTTGGTAATGCTCGAAGTTCCGGCGTTATAGACATAATTCAGATTGATACCTACATTTACACCTCCCGTGCGGTCATTCCATTCGGTATTAATCACATTTCCTTCCTCGCTGTTGTATAAACCCAAACCACGTCCGCCTTCGTCCCAGTAGCAAACTCCGGCGGTAATTCCGGCCTGATTAACTGTTGCTGATATCATATACATCTGGACAAAGGTATTCCTCGTACCTCCTGAATTAGCGACCCAGGTAGTCTTATAGCTCAACTGCCCGTAAACAGTCGAAGTCACTAAAAAGAGAAAACCTGTTAAAATCAGCGCTGTAATTAGTAGCTTTTTCATATTCTTTAGGTTATTAGTTTTATTCTGATTTTATTGTTGCAACGCTTTTTGAATTGCGGCAGAAACAAGCGGTTCCATCACACTGTAACCCACTTCGTTCGGATGAACGCCATCGCCCGAAAGTGATGCTTTTAGCCCGTTTCGTTCATCGGCCATTGGCGAGAAGTAATCAACCCAAATCAATCCGTATTTTTCGGCATCAGCTTTTAACAGTTTATTTAGCGCCACAATCTTTTCGGCGGGCTGAAGTCCGGGCTTCCACGGATAATCGAAAGCCGGCAAAACCGAACACAAAACCACTTTTATACCGTTGGCCTGTGCAAGTTGAACCATCGAGAGGATGTTATTTTCAATCCACTCCAATTTGGATGGTCCCATATTTTCAGCAATGTCATTGGTTCCGGCCAAAATCACCACAACAGCCGGTTTCAGGTTAAGAACATCGGCCCTGAAACGAACCAGCATTTGCGGTGTGGTCTGTCCGGAAATACCCCGGTTGACATAAGGTTTCCCTACAAAAAAATCCGGACGTGCATTGCTCCAGCCGTCGGTTATGGAGTTTCCCATAAACACAACCCGCTTTTCTCCGTGAGCTGGCTTTTCAATTTTTTCGTTTGCTTCGGAATACCGGCTGAATCCCCACATATCCTGGGCAAAAGCATGACCCGACAAAAGCAGGGTAAAAAGAACTAATACTATTGTTGTTTTCATTTTTATATTGTTTTGAAATTTTACGTTCAATACTACTGTAAATCAATTATTTATTCCATCAAAAACACCACACCCGGTTTGTCCGACATTTGGAATTCAAGCGTTCCGCCAGCCATCAAATCCTGGTGTGTGATGTATCCTATGGGGTAATCTTTTCCATTCAGAATAACTTTTGTGACATAAATGTTGCTGTCGCTCAGGTTAGTGGCTTTCACCGTAAAAGTTTTTCCATCGGGAAGATTGAAGGTTGCTTCGGAAATTTGGGGCGTTCCAAACACATATTTCCCGTCAGCCGGGTTGACCGGGTAAAAACCGATTGCTGAAAAAACATACCAGGCCGACATTTGTCCCATGTCTTCGTTTCCGCAAAGGCCACCGGGTTTGTTTGAGTATAAAGTCGTCATAATTTCATGCAACCGCTCCTGGCTTTTCCAGGGCTGGTTGACAAAATTGTACAGGTAAGCCACATGGTGACTGGGTTCGTTTCCGTGTGCATATTCTCCAATAAGGCCGGTAACATCCAGCGGTTTATCTTCCAGGTTCGATGTTTCGACACTGAACAAAGCATCTATCTTTTCAGCCAGCACATTTTTTCCTCCCATTATTTCAATCAATCCGGGAATATCGTGCGGAACAAACATGGAATATTGCCATGAATTTCCTTCTACAAAATCGCATTTCACATACGAAGCGAAAGTCGGGTCGAACGGTTCCACAAAATTGCCTTTCGAATCTTTCCCACGCATGAATTGGGTTTTCGAATCGTACACATTCCGGTAAGCCTGCGAGCGTTTGCTGAAATATTCAAAGTCTTCCGCTTTGCCAAGGTCTTTGGCCATTTGCGCAATACACCAGTCGTCGAAAGCATATTCCAGCGTTTTCGAAACCGATTTGTTATCGAGGTCGGTTGGGATGAAATTGTACTCTTTCAGAAATTTTATCCCGAATTCGTCCTGCATGGCGCTTGCTTTCATCGCCTCGTAAGCCTTGTCAACATCATATCCACGAATTCCTTTAAAATAAGCATCCACAATCACCGGAACAGCGTGATAGCCAATCATGCAGTTGGTTTCGCTGGCACAAAGCGGCCAAACAGGTAACAGCCCGGTTTCATCATATTGGGCCAGCATGCTGTTGATAAAATCAGGAACGCGGTCAAGCTGAACGATGGTCAGCAGCGGGTTTAAAGCCCGGAAAGTGTCCCAAAGCGAAAGCCCGGTGTAGTTGGTGAAATTTCCGGCCGTATGAATTTGTTTGTCAAATCCGCGATAGCGTTTGTCGGCATCGCTGTAGGTGTAAGGCGCAACGCACGAATGGT
>JAEWME010000405.1 GCA_023393265.1 Bacteroidota bacterium
TACACTAAATATTATTCGAAACAAAATCGTCTACCGGGTTTTCGCTGTAGTTCAAAGACAAACACCTTATGTGGATCTTTTGAAATTTGCAGCATAAAAAATGACCCGAAAATTTGGTTTTGTCTTAGAATACAAGATACAAGCGTTTAGTGAATAAAAATAATCAAAATTCTGAAGAATATAAAATAGTGCTAGATGACTAATGAAGTAAGTAATGAGAATAATATGTTGTCGTATTCCAACCTCTTAAAGAGGGCAATTACAAATTGTAATTGGCGTAAGTTTTATGCAGAGAAAAGTCACCGTTAGTGAATTTAGTAGTAGGAATAGAAATACAACATTATATTGTTTTTCATACTTAAAATCTATCAACCCAATGGAAAATAAAACATCTGGAAAATAAAAAAGTCACCCGGCAACCGAGTGACTTTAGTGGGCGGTGAGGGATTCGAACCCCCGACCCTCTGGGTGTAAACCAGATGCTCTGAACCAGCTGAGCTAACCGCCCTTGTTTTGTTGAACGCGCTTGTTTTTAAAAGCGATGCAAAGATATATGCGTTTTTTGAATGCGCAAGCGAATCGCGAAAAAAAATATCACAAAATTTCGGCTACTACAAAGGTACTTCCGCCAACGAATACAAGGTCGTTGGGGTCCGCATTTTCGCGTGCCGACAAAAGCGCCTGACGAACAGTGGGATAACAATCACCCTTCAAACCAAAACGGCTGGCCTTGGCCTGAAGCTCTTCCGGCGCGGTGGCACGGGGAATTTCTGCCCGCGTGAAATAATATCGGGCATTGGTTGGCAAAAGCGCCAAAACATGGCTTTGATCTTTGTCATTTACCATGCCAATCACAATATGCAATTCTTCCCATGCTGTCTGGTTAATTTGCTCAACAACCAGTTTGATGCCTGCCGGATTGTGGCCCGTGTCGCAAACCGTCAACGGATTGTGCCCAATAATTTGCCAGCGCCCAAGTAGGCCGGTATTGGCAATTGTATTTTCCAGCCCTTTGCGTACTGTAATTTCAGGTAAATCCCATCCAAGCCCGCGCAACACGTCGACAACCTGCAAAACCGTTGGCACATTGTGCCGTTGGTAAATCCCCAGCAAATCAACCCGCAAATCAGGATAAACCACTTGCTCATCCTGCCTGATGTTCATGCTTTGTTTTCCGTCGAGGGTTCGCATCGAATACTCCACCTTGTATTTCTGGTCGGCAAACAGCAAACCAGCACCCATCTTTTCGGCAAAAGCAGTAAAAACAGGACTTGTTTCATCCTGCGATTCGCCAACCACGACAGGTATGCCATTTTTGATGATTCCAGCTTTTTCGGCTGCAATTTTGGGCAAAGTGTCGCCCAGTAAGGCCATATGATCGAAGCTGATGTTGGTGATAACCGAAACTTCAGGCATGATAATATTGGTAGAATCGAGGCGGCCACCCAGTCCCACTTCGATGACAGCCACATCCACTTTTTCGCTCCGGAAATAATCGAGAGCCATTGAAACAGTTAGTTCGAAGAATGATGGTTCGAGCTTTTCACTTTCATTTTTCAGAAGAAACGATTCGGTGAATGCCACAACAGCTTCTTCTGTGATCATTTGTCCATTCACCTTGATTCGTTCGCGAAAATCCTTCAGGTGCGGCGACGTGTACAAACCAGTCTTAAATCCTGCTTCCTGAAGAATAGATCCCAGCATGTGCGAAACCGAACCCTTTCCATTGGTTCCGGCAACATGAATGGTTTTGAATGAACGGTGCGGATGCGCATACATTTCGTCGAGCCGGATGGTATTATCGAGGTTATCTTTGTAGGCGGCGGCACCAGTTCGCTGAAACATAGGCAACTGGCTGTATAAATAATCGAGTACCTGCTGATAGGATTTCATTTCAAAAAAAACTTATGAACATCAGTTAAAAAGTTGAGCTCCAAAATTGAGAATTTAACGGCTACGAAAATCATGAATCCGTTCTTAATTTCCTAATTTTAGGGAAACCTTAAAGATTTGGCGATGGCGAAGAAAAAGCAGATCAAGATTTTCGTGTTGGACACCAATGTGATCCTGCACGATCATACCAGTATTTACCAGTTTCAGGATAACGACATTGTAATCCCGATAACTGTTTTGGAGGAACTGGACAAGTTCAAGCGCGGTAACGACCCGATCAACTTTCAGGCACGCGAATTTGTCCGCGAACTCGATGAAATTATAGGTGATAAACTTTTTAACGGAGGAGTCAAACTTGGGCAGGACAAAGGAAAATTAATCATCGAAACAGGAAAGCCCATGCCTGAGGAGATGAAACAATCATTCAGGGAAGATATTCCCGATCACCGGATACTGGCAATTGCCATGCACATCATGCAAAAATATCCGGAACGGCCAACCATATTAGTTTCGAAAGACATCAATTTGCGGATGAAGGCCAAATCGTTGAAAATTCAGGCCGAAGATTATTACAACGACAAGGTAAAAGACATTCATTTGCTGAACAAAACGGTAACCGAATTTGAGAATTTCAACGACACTTTTATTGAGCGGCTTTACGGTGAAAATTCCATCCCGATTGAACAACTGGAATTGCAGGCGACACCGGAAATCAACGAATATTTCATCATGAAATCGCCCAAAGCGAGCGTTTTAGGTAGGTACGATGGTGGA
Organism: Bacteroidota bacterium; assembly: GCA_023393265.1. Taxonomy (GTDB): domain Bacteria; phylum Bacteroidota; class Bacteroidia; order Bacteroidales; family Prolixibacteraceae; genus Aquipluma. The sequence continues at coordinate 2,668 of JAEWME010000405.1, forward strand.
CAGAAAAGCATGGTACGGGTGGAGAAAAAAACGGCCTACGGAATCAAACCCCGAAATGCTGAGCAAACATTCAGCCTCGATGCCCTTTTTAACCCCGAAATAAAGCTGGTGGCGCTCACCGGGAAAGCCGGAACGGGCAAAACGCTGCTGGCGCTGGCTGCCGCACTTGAACAGCACAAAAGTTTCGGACAAATTTTGCTGGCGCGGCCAATCGTGGCGCTGAGCAACCGCGACCTCGGCTACCTGCCGGGCGATGCGCAGGAGAAAATAAACCCCTACATGCAGCCTTTGTTTGATAACCTGGCGGTGATAAAACACAACTACAACCCGCGCAGCACCGAATTCCAGAAGATTGAAGAATTGCTGAAAGACGAACGGTTAATCATCACGCCGCTGGCATACATCCGCGGGCGCAGTCTTTCTAATTCCTATTTCATCATCGACGAGGCACAAAACCTGACGCCACACGAAATAAAAACCATCATCACGCGGGCCGGCGAAGGCACCAAGCTGGTTTTCACCGGCGACCTTCAGCAAATAGACTCGCCGTATCTGGATATGAAATCGAATGGATTGGCTTACATGACCGATAAAATGAAAGATCACGAGGTTTTTGCGCATGTGAACCTCTTGAAAGGAGAAAGAAGTTACCTGGCCGAACTTGCCAGCGATTTATTGTAAATGCAGGTTAAATTTAAGCAGTTTCTATATTTTGATCCGGCAGCTTATTCATTTGCCGGATCAGTTTTTTTACGACTTATTCCACCTGCTGAACATGAGGCGAAGCAAAACTCGGTCGGCAAAAAGAATAAAATTCAGGATAAAAGCAATTAAAATAAACGGTATCAGATTATTCGAAACAAAGTCAAGCATCTGCCCGAAAATTTCTTTGTTGGCCAAATAATAAATTCCGCCAGCCACGGAAAGCAAACCCACTACCACGACAACAATCGAAAAATATTCGCGCAGATCGGTTCTCCATTGGCGACGCCGAACAATTACCCCGGAAAGTTTCAGGGCAAAATCAGCAGGAAGTTTGTAGGCCGGTTCTGCCTTCAGCGACCGGTCAATCAGGTGTTCCAATTCTTTATTTTCCATGACTAATCTCCTTCACGTTTAACAAGCTGTCGTCGTCGACCACAAACTTAAGTTTTTCTTTTAAAAGCGCTTTGGCCCGAAACAAATAACTCTTAATTGTTCCCTCGGGCATTCCGGTTATCTGCTCCACCTCCTGGTACGAAAACTCTTCGAGATGAAACAAAGTCAACACCGTGCGATACTGAACAGGTAACAGTTCAATTTGCTCGCGGAGGTAACGGTACAAATCGGCCTTTTCGTAATCGGCACTCCCAAAATCCTTCAGATTTCGCAAAGCAACCGAGTCGTCCACATCAACCATATCGCCTTTTTTAAATTTCCGGAGGTAATTGATGGATGTGTTGTAAGCAATGGTGGCAATCCAGGTCGAGAGTTTGCACTCGAACCGGTATTTATCCATGTTCTGAAAAACCTTCAGGAAAACCTCCTGACAAATGTCTTCCAGTTCGTCGTGCCGCTGAATCAGTCGCCCGGTAATATGAACAACCAGCTTTTGGTGCTGATTGACCAAAAACGTAAAAGCATTCATATTCCCGTTCAATATCTGGGTGACTAATTCTTTGTCGTTCATACGCAGGTTTGACAGCAAGCTGTTGGCAAATGTTGCATAAAATTGCACATATTTTTCCTGAAAAAAAGATGAACTCAACTGCAACATTTCATGGGAACTCCCTGTCAGATGATTCAGAAAAACATTAAAAAACGGAAATTATGGGAATGAATGATGTATTGATGACGGCAGTGGTTTTTTTTGCCATCTTCCAGATTCTGAAAAATTTTACCGACTTCCTGCTGAAGCGGAAAATAATTAAAGCCGGACATTTCGAAAACGCCGGGATTCTCGACCAGAAAGTTGCATCGGCCAACTTTGATACCCGTGAAGACAATAAATATCCTTCGCTTAAATGGGGGCTGGTTGCTTTCTTCGCCGGAATTGGTTTGATAATCATCAACCAGATGAGCCCAAACCTGACTAACGGCGAATACTGGGACAGTAACCACCGAAATTTTATGGAACACAGCCTTCTCCCGTTTGGCATCGAACTGGTTTCCATCTCATTCGGGTTTATCGTTTATTTCATCATCGTAACTTTCTCGAAGAAGAAATAAAGGAGTTGAAAGTACGAAGGCAGAAGCAAGAAGATGGAAGTAACCAATTTCTGTCTCCTTATTTCAGCCTTTTTCTTTCGCCTTCAGTCGTTTTCTACATTTTTATCTGCCATTCGTCGATGCGGAACCCGCGAAGCAGCTCATCAACTTTCATCGACTTCTTTCCTGAAAGCTGAAGTTCATCAATCGAAATCCAACCATCGGGGCAGGCAATCCTGATAAATTTTTTGCCATCTGAATAAATGGTTCCGGGTGCGGCCGCAAAACCACTTGTATCTTTTGTCGCCCTGAATATTTTCGCGGTGAGCACTTCTTTTTTCACCTTATGCTCCAGTTCAGTCCATGCCGCCGGATAAGGCGACAGTCCGCGAATGAGGTTTCTCACCGATTCGCAGTCGCGCGTCCAGTCGATCAGACAATCTTCCTTGAAAATCTTTGGCGCCGGTTTTATCCTTTCGGGCTGGTCAATCAACTGCTCCTGATCCACCGGCTCCACCTCGTTGTTTGCCAGCGCATCCACCGTTTTCAGGACTAGTTGCGCGCCGGTTTCCATCATCCGGTCGTGCAAGTCGCCCACGGTATCGTTTTCGCCAATGGCTACTTTTTCCTGAAAAATGATTCGTCCGGTGTCGATCTCCTGCGAAAGTAAAAATGTTGTTACGCCGGTTTCTGTTTCACCATTGATGATTGCCCAATTCAGCGGAGCAGCGCCCCGATACTGCGGCAAAAGCGACGCGTGGAGGTTAAAGGTGCCCATTGGCGGCATATTCCAAACCATTTCGGGCAGCATCCTGAAAGCAACCACAATCTGCAAATCGGCTTTCAGGCTTTCCAGTTCAGCAATAAACTCCGGATTCTTCAGCTTTTCCGGTTGCAAAACATTCAGGTTGCGCTCAACTGCAAACTTTTTCACTGCCGATTCGCTCAACTGGCGGCCCCGTCCTGCCGGTTTGTCGGGAGCAGTAATAACGCCCACCACATTGTAGCCACTGTCGACCAAAGCTTTCAGGCTCTCGACCGCGAAATCGGGTGTGCCCATGAATATGATTCTGATTTCTTTCGGAAGCATCTTTTTTTTGACAAAGATAAGCCAAGTGTTTCAACCACAAAAGGCAAATGGGAAATGACCTTTCAGAAATAGCTACCACTTTAACCTGAAAAACAATGCAAACTAACGCGTCTGAAAATTAATTACTTAATATTCCATTAACAACATCTAAATAATTACATATATTTGATTTGCTGAACATTAGCCACACGTTAAAGTTAAATTAAAATGAAGTAATTGCTAAATAATTTTAACACAACAACTTAGCATACTCTGCTTTGTTGATTTAGCTAATTTTGTATCAAAATAATCCTCAAACAATTTTATTATGAGCCTGAAAAAACAATTTCTCAAATCGAAGCCGGTTTGCAAAGTGACTTTCCGGTTGGATGCAGCAGACGCCGCAGGGGCAACCAAAGTTCAGTTGCTTGGCGACTTCAACAATTGGGACGAATCGTCTGAACCAATGAGCGCTTTAAAAACAAAAGATTTCACAACAACCCTCGAACTGGAAACAGGGAAAGAATACCAGTTCCGCTACCTGATTGACGGAGCTACATGGAAAAACGACCCGGAAGCCGACTATTTTGTAGGAAATAGTTTTGGCGAAGAAAACGGAGTTGTTTCAACAAATGCCTGATTTCATCGCGCATTTTTGAAACGAAAAAGCTGGAATGAGTATCGATACCTCGTTCCAGCTTTTCGTTTTTCCGACCGTTACGTCAGGAATTATATTTTTTCTCGACTTCGGGCCGCAATCTGCGATTTCCCTTCACTGCCCGGGGCGAATACGGACAATGTTTACAGCCATTCGAGCAGCAGTAGCCACGCTTCACCAGGTAAAATTCAGTCATAACCCGGTAACCATCAGGACTCATATAAAAATCAATCCCTTCCTCCTGCTTTTCTCCATATCCCGAGTCGAACAGATTGTCGAACATTCCCATGTAATCCGAATCTGAAGTTATTATTTAATATTTGAACTTCTGAAGAACATGCCCCATACGGTCGCGCTTGGTTTTGAGATAAGCCTGATTATACTCGTTGGGCTCAATTTCAATATTAACAGTCGAAACAACTTCCAAATCGAAACCTTCGAGTCCGACCCGTTTTACCGGATTATTGGTTATCAGCCTCATTTTCGTTACTCCTAGGCTCCGCAGAATCTGAGCGCCTACACCATAATCACGTTCATCGGCATCAAAACCCAGGTGAATGTTGGCATCGATGGTATCCATTCCCTGGTCCTGCAACTTATAAGCTGCAATTTTGTTCATCAGGCCAATGCCTCGTCCCTCCTGTTGCATATAAACCAAAACACCTTTGCCTTCCTTCTCAATCATTTTCATGGCTTGCTCCAGTTGTTCCCCACACTCACATCGTTTCGAGCCAAAAATATCGCCGGTCATACATGATGAATGTACCCTGACCAAAATAGGTTCATCCGACTGCCACTCTCCTTTGATTAGTGCAATATGTTCAACACCATTGGAGAGCTGCTTAAAAGGGATAATCCTGAAATTTCCACTTTGGGTTGGCAGAAAAACTTCCTCCCCTCGTTCAATAAGGCTTTCACTTTGTATCCGGTAATTGATCAGGTCTTTAATCGAAATGATTTTCAAATCGAAGCGTTTGGCTATTTCCATCAGTTGCGGCAACCGGGCCATCGTTCCGTCGTCATTCATAATTTCAATCAATACCCCGGCAGGCGTCAAACCAGCCATACGGGTAATATCAACCGCGGCTTCGGTATGTCCGGCGCGGCGAAGCACTCCCCTGCTTTTGGCCCGAAGCGGGAAAATATGTCCGGGACGACCCAATTCTTCCGGTTTCAAATTCGGATTTGCAAGTGCATTGAGGGTTTTTGCCCTGTCGCTTGCCGAAATTCCGGTGGTACAGCCATAACCCAACAAATCGACTGAAACGGTGAAAGGCGTTTCATGCGATGAAGTATTCTTCCCAACCATCAAGCCCAAATCCAGTTCATCACAGCGTTCTTCAGTCAGCGGAGCACAAACCAGGCCTCTCCCATACTTCGTCATAAAGTTCACCATTTCAGGTGTCACTTTCTCCGCTGCTGCAATAAAATCACCCTCATTTTCACGATCCTCATCATCAACAACAATAATTAATTGTCCGTTTCTGATGGCTTCAACGGCTTCCGGAATCGTGTTTAATTGTATTTCACTCATCTTTGTTATAATGATTTTCCAAATAACGGCGCAAAACTAACTAAAAATATTGATCCGGTGTTCAAAAATGGTGGTTATGCGCGTTTCGACTTCTCCCAGTTAACACTTTGTTTCCCTTTCAGGAAACGAATCCAACCCAATACCGCTGCGTAATTGATAGAGGTAAAATAGTAGGGCACAAAAAGAAGTTTAAACCTGAGTTTTCGCTGCTCCAATATCCAGCCAACCAGGGCCAGAACGTACAATGCCAACTGCAGGAAAAAGAAATAGGAGTAGAAAGAGTAGACACCGTCGCTATGGTCTTTCAGAAACAACAGAAAGTTTAAAGGAACCAGCAGGAACAATGCAAACGGGGCAAGTGTCCACCGCAACACTTTGTGCGAAATATATTGAACCGACAGCCAGCCAAACCGGAAAGGATTGAGCAATTCGCTCAGTCGGCCAATTGTTTGCAATCCACCTGCGGCAATCCGCACTTTGCGCTTCATTTCTTCGGAAACATTGGCCGAGGCCGTTTCGATGGCATAAGCGCCTGGAGTGTAAGCAATGCGGTAGCCTTGTTCTGCTATGCGAAGCGAAATCACAAAGTCGTCGAGAATGGTATCATTTTCCACCTCCTGAAATAACTCTTTTCTGATGGCAAACAACTCGCCAGCCGCACCAATCGCGGTGTTCAGTTCACTGTCGATCCGTTTCACCCACGACTCGAATTTCCAGTAAAGGTTTTCTCCCGATCCGGCTGCACCCTCGGCTTCGTGTGCAATAACACGCTTTTCGCCTGCAATGCAACCCACTTTTGCATCCTGAAATGTCCGGACAATCACGCGAACCGCTTCTTTATTCAATGTTGTGTTGCTATCTGAAAAAATAACGATAGGCGCATCGACAAACTGCATCCCGCGGTTCATCGCATGTATTTTCCCTTTCCTTTCAGGAAGATGCTGAACTTCCATTTCGGAATATTGTGAGAGCAAATCGGGAGTCCCGTCGTTTGATCCGTCGGTTATCCATAGAAACTGAATTTTATCTTTCGGATAGTCGAGTTCTAGCAGGTTACGAACTTTCATCGCCACACAGTCGCGCTCGTTAAACGCCGCAGTAAACATGCAAACACGAGGCAGCTCTGCAATTTCGGGCATTTCCTCAGCCTTTTGCTTCCTGAAGATTTTCCGGATTAAGTAGACAACAGAAACAATGATCGCATAACCGGCGAAAGTGTAAAAAACGAGTAGCAGCGATATCCAGAAAACAATTTTCAAGGTATTTACTGTTGTTTGTAGAATTCTACCAAAGCACCTGCCTGCGCTAGATTGTCAAATCTTTCCTGAATAAATTCAATGGCATTTTTACCAATATGGTTGGCCAGTTCGCGGTCGTTAATTAGTCGTGTGATGGCTCCGATAAACTCGTCTGTCGTATTGGCGATAAGGATATTGTTACCATTTTCGGTGGGAATACCCTCGGTACCAATATCGGTTGTAACAATCGGTTTCCCAAGCGACATGCCTTCAATGATCTTGATTCGCATTCCCGATCCGGAGAAAAGCGGCACAACCATAACTGCCTTCGAATTAATGAAATCATAGGCATCGTTGATTTCGCCCAGGTAAACAACGCCATCACGCTTCACCATGCGAACAAACCAGTCAGGCGCATTTCGCCCGGCCAAATAGAATTTCAGTTCAGGATATTCCTGGTGTATTTTGGGCCAGCAATGATTGAAAAACCAGATCAGCCCTTCCTGATTGGGTGCCCAATCGAGCGCACCAATGTGAAACAACGAAGGGAATTCGAGTTTCCGTGCTGTTGGGATGAGCGAAGCAAAGTCGATACCGGTTTGCGAAGTATGTCGTGGTTTTACATTCCCGAGCGAATCGAGAATCTGTCCGTCGCGGTCGGTAATCGGGATTAAAACGTCATATGCGTTCAGATAACTTTCTTCGAACCGTTTGATGCGCTTCGAGAGGTTTTTCAGGTATTTCGACCGAAAGCCTTCAGACAGAGAAGCTGTGCGTTCCCAGATTTCGTACTCGATGTTGTGTGCACGATAGCTGATGAGTGCTTCTGAATATTTACGGATAACCGGAATATACGGACAGAGATACAACCCTTCCAGTTGAATGACATCAAAAGCTTTTTCGGTCAGCAACTTCACCAGTTCGAAACTATATTCGTCAGAAATAAAACGCTGTGCATTGTAGGGTAACTTCGAGAAAAGCAAGTTGAGTGCTGCTTCGAACCAGTTAATGTAGGCGGGAACTTCAACCAAGCGAAAATCGGCAAGCTTTTTCAGTTCATCAGGCATATCGTTAAAATCGACATGATGCTTGCTGGTATTCATGCTAAGCACAGTTACTTCGTGCCCAAGCATGGCAAAGCCTTTCGTCATATTCAGACAAGCAATAGCCCCTCCGTCTTTGGGTGGCCACGGTACTTTGTTCATCAGTTGAAGTATTCGCATTCCGTTTACATTTCAGGTTTACGACGCTTTAAAAATCCGAGGTTGGTCAGTTTTTTAAAGAAGATTTGATAGCTCTCGACATTCATCACCGAAGAGTCGGTGGCTGCTTTATAGGTTAACCATATTCCGAGCGGAAGAAAGACAAGCGAAGAAAGCCACATTCCCTGGGTCATCGACCAGGCATCTTCGCGGGCAAACTTTTCTCCCGTTATCATGACGATGTAATATGCAATAAACATCAGGATAGAAACAACAACCGGCATTCCAAGCCCTCCCTTTCGAATAATCGCTCCCAATGGCGCCCCGATGAAGAAAAATATCAGGCAGGCAAATGACAGTGTGAACTTGCGGTGCCACTCCATGAAATAGGCATTGAGCATCCGCTTTCGACTATACATTTCCTCATACTGCTGATTAATTGACTGCGAGTTACTGCGCGCAAAACCAACTGCCCGCTGAATAAGGTCCTGCTTCTCGAAAGTTGTTAATGAAGCTATCGTTTTATCGAAGTCGACAATTGTATCGGCCTGGATGTCTGGTTTCTCCCGTCTGAGCGTATCGAATGGCATGGCTAACCAGGAAATTTGCCGATTAACATCGCGCGGGTAATTCAGCGATGTAACAAAGCGCCATAGCCTGATTCTGTATTCAGAATAAAGCGAGTCAGCCTGACCATTGAGTTGGGAAATATTCATCATTTTCGAGCCATGCGAAAAAAGCTTTTCATCACTCCGGTTAAACTCGAAATCTTTCATACTGACATTAATGACTTCTTCGTCGAACGACATCCGTCTAAAGGGGAAACGCCTGTTCCCCTGCTGATTCTCCCGCTGATCTTCATAAGAGTTGCCGTTATACAAAGTAATTCGCATGTATTTTTTATCGGCAGTCAGTTCCATTTTTCCTGAATCGGCTACTGTAACACCCAAATTTCGTTCGTTTCCTGCATGATTGTATATCATCAGGTCGTACAGCATATTGCTGTTATGCGCCTTCCGTTCAACTTTGATGCTGTAATTTGGCATGTCGTTGCTAAAAACGCCTTCCTTTATTACCATTTCCGGTTTTTGGTTCTTCACACTCCACAACAGTGCCTGAAACTTCAGATTGGTCTTCGGCAAAATATTGTTTGAAAAATAAAAGGCGGTAAGTGTCAACGCCAAAGCCACTGCAAACAATGGCCGCATAATCCGGAAAAGTGATATTCCTGAAGCTTTCATCGCCACGAGTTCATAGTTTTCACCAAGGTTCCCAAAGGTCATAATGGAAGCAAGTAGCATGGCAAGCGGGAAAGCAAGCGGCACAAGCGCAAACGAAGCATAGAAAAGTAACTCTGCGATGATTCCCCAATCGAGTCCTTTCCCAACAAGGTCATCGATGTATTTCCACAAAAACTGCATCAGAAGTATAAATACGCAGATGAAGAAGGTCATAAAAAACGGACCCAGAAAGCTTTTGATCATAAAACGGTGAAGACGCTTCATACTTTTTATCTTGCGCATTTAAAACGAATACAAAACTAAAGTATTTTGAAGAATTAAAAAGTGAAAGAAGATACACCAGCAAGAATTTAGCCTGCAGCTAATAACCTGTTATTGAATAAGTGCTAGAAATCAGGAATAAAGCAGTAAACACTATCGATTATTTTAAAGACCGGTAATGAAAAATTAAAACAGGATTCGATTCTAACTATCCGAAGCAATGTAAGGTTACGAGCCCAGTAGGTGTTTTAGTGTAGAAACCTGCGTATCCCAAAGATTGATGGTCTCGTCTACTTCGTCTTCCTCCGCAAAATCGACAATGGTGAGCGAAACATCATTGGTCAGGTCGTCCTGATTAATAACAAATTCAAAATAGTTGCTTCCTGAGTCGTCTTCCTTCCACTCATAACGCACCAGTTTGTTCTCCCGGTGAATTTTCTTTTCTGCCTCTTCGGAAGTCTTTCCCCAAACAAATGTGAAACGATTTCCCTTTACACGAACATCATCAGCGAACCATTCTGTCAGGCCGGCTGCTGTACTCAGCCGATTGAAAAGCACCTTTGGGGAGCAGTTTACAATGTATTCCAATTGTATTTGTTTTTTCTCAGACATAGGTTCTTTGATTTTCTGCAATATATGTATTTAAACACAAAAAACAAGGAAGGAAATGGGATGAAACATTTTTTTAGTTTTTTTTCGGGGCTATCGCGGTTCGCAAAAATAAAGTGCTATATTTGCAACCGCAAAAATGAGCCGCTGGGTTCAATGATTGCGGGTTCAAAAACAAAAATGGCGAGGTAGCTCAGCTGGTTAGAGCGCATGATTCATAATCATGAGGTCGGCGGATCATGCCCGCCTCTCGCTACTGAAAATCAAGAGGTTACAAAAATAAAATTTGTAACCTCTTTTTTTCAATGCTTAAGAACAAAGCC
>JAEWME010000462.1 GCA_023393265.1 Bacteroidota bacterium
TTTATGCTGTGCGTCGCGGTACCTCGAATACAATGGAAGTGAATAATTACCCGATTGCAACTCCTGGTGGATACAGTGGCGTAACCCCGTCTCAAAATCTGGTTTCGGCGTACGAATATGTTGGCGAAGCCGATCCCACAAATCCCTATGTAAACCGGGATCCTCGTCTGGCTGCGTCGATTGTAACCAATGGAAGTACCTGGAACGGGCGGGTAATTGATGAGACAACTGGAGGAACCGACGACATGGCAAAGGCCAATGCCAGCCGCACCGGTTATTATCTGAAAAAATTTCTGACTGATGGGTTGAATCTGGTTCAGGGTCAGACTGCGCAGCACAACTGGGTTGCATACCGCTACAGCGAAATTTTGCTGAATTATGCCGAAGCAGTAAATGAAGCTTACGGACCAACTACCATTCCGGCAGGTTACTCCATGTCGGCTCTTGATGCACTGAAAATGGTTCGTGACAGGGCCAGCACCAACTTACCTGAAGTGACAGCCACAACGAAAGAAGCTTTCAGGGTAGCTGTTAAACACGAACGCCGGGTTGAACTCGCGTTCGAAGACCACCGTTACTGGGATTTGCTTCGCTGGAAGGATGCAGAGACTGTACTGAACCAGCCAGTGAAAGGCGTGAAGATCAGTAAAAATGGTGCGGTTGTGAGTTATCAGGAAGTTTCGGTTGCCGACCGTAAGTTCGAAGCAAAAAACTACTATCTGCCTTTCCTGCGCTCAGAAATTGAAAATTCGCAAGGTACACTCGTGCAAAACGAAGGCTATTAATTGATTAATTAAAAGAGACGATAATGAAACTTAGAATATTTTTATCATTGCTTCTGGTCGTAGCCATTTTTTCAGCCTGCAAAAAGGGCGATGGGGATCAGGATTACGGCTTTCCTTACATCTATATGCCACAATCTACATTATCCGGAGGTCTGGATAATTACTACACAGTGCCTTCCGGAGGTGGCGAATACACCTATAATTTCAAAATTGAGAATGGAAAGTTGAACATTATCTTAGGTGTGTTACATTCCGGAAAACTGCCTGATGCTGCTTATAGTGTTACTGTTAGCGGTACCGAACCGTCAGCTTCGGTTTTGGCAGCAGTTGGAGGAATTGCCATGCCATCCAGCTTATACACCTTACCACAGAAGGTTGACGTTAGTGGAGATAAAAGTGGTGAAACTTTTTACCTTTCAGTTGATGCAGCAGCGTTGGCTTCTGAAACATATAGCGGACAGAAATTGGTTTTAACAGTTGGCATTAGCAATCCCAGCAAATTTGAGCTGGCAGAAACCGGAACTTCAGTCGTGGTTATTGTTGATGTTGACAAAGTGAAGAAGTTTTTTTAAAAGTTAGTTCTGAATAATTTTTCCTAAAAGGTGATTTGGCGACAATTGTTTTAGGTTGTTTCCGAATGCCTTTTAGGAGAATTAGCTTTATAGAATCGGTAATTCATGGGGAATATTTCCCGTCGTATTTTGTAAATATTATTTTCAATGAAAGGAATAATAACAATTTTATTACTCGGATTTATGTCCGCACTTCATGCTCAGATCAATAGTGTGAAACGAACCTCAGGTGATATTTCCCAGTTTGAGCGGGCTGATTTCTCAATTCAGTTAACCGGAAATTGGACCAATCCGTATTTGCAGGAAGAAATTTCACTCGACATGCTTCTTCTTGCTCCAAATGGAGAAAAATTAATTCTCCCTTGCTTTTATGTTTCAGGAAAAAGTGGAGAAACTTCTGACTGGGCTGCCCGCTTCACACCGCAGCAAGCCGGTAAATACCAGTATGAGTTTCGCCTGTCAGAAAATGGGAAAGAAATAAGCCGTTCTGAAAAATTTAACTTCAATTCGAAATCAAGCGACCTGAAAGGGTTTCTGCATACAAAAAACAATTGGGTACTTCAGTTTGATAATGGCCAGCCATTTCGTGGCATAGCCGAAAATTTATGTTGGGAATCGCGCGCGAACGACGACTCGCGGTTTTTCAAAGAATTGCATCAGCAGGAACGGTTCAATTACGACTATCTGATTCCGTTATTTGCAAAAAACGGAGGTAATTTCTGCCGTGTTTGGATGTGTTCGTGGAACTTTCCGATTGACAGGAAGGATCATTTCAATAACAACAGGTACACTGCTTCCGACGAGTATTTCAATCCCAGCGCTGTGCAAAGGCTCGATCACTTTGTGGAGCTTTGCAAAAAAGAAGATGTGTATGTGATGCTTTGCCTGGGGCAGGGCGATGTTTCTGCCGACAATGATTTTTTCATTTCCGATGTAGCAAAAGCAAAGTATAAAAATAGGCTCAGGTATATTGTTGCCCGTTGGGGATATAGTCCGAATATTGGCATGTGGGAATTTTTTAATGAAATCGACAACATTCAGTTCCGTCATCAAAACAGTCCGATTCCTGCTGCCGATATCGTAGGATGGCATACTGAAATGGCATCCTATCTGAAATCAATCGACCCATATAATCATATCCGTACTACTTCTATCTCACACCGCGATTTGGACGGTTTGAATTCGGTAACCGATCTCGATATCAATCAAAAGCATATCTATAAGAACACTTCGGGCATTCCTGCTGAAATTGAAAAATATGTAACTCAATTTGGTAAACCTTATGTCATTGGCGAGTTTGGCTACGAGTGGGACTGGTCTAAAAATTTCGATGAATTTCCGGAGGGAATGGATTTCGACTTCAAACGCGGTCTTTGGTATGGGTTATTTATGGCTACGCCGGTAACGCCAATGAGCTGGTGGTGGGAATACTTTGAAAACCGCGGCTTGATGAGTTATTTCCGCGGTGTCCGCGAAATAAATGATCAAATGCTGGAAGCTGGCAAGGGCGATTTTAAACCAGTAAAAATTCAGGCAAACGGGCTTGAAGCTTATGCTGTTCAGTGTGGCAAAAAGATATTTGTATACCTGCTCAATCAATCCGATGAAAATCGTAGCTCTTGCGTGAGCCTTGAAACCACACAGACAAAAATGGGCAAAGTACAACGATTTTATCCGGGTACAATGAAATATGAAGAGCAAAAGAATACCGATACTTTGAATGGTGCTTTTGTCATCGACAATGTGGAAGTGAAAGCAAAAGATGAGCTGGTACTGATTTTATCAGGAAAATAATTTACGACTGATGGGAATGTTTCGCTGGAAATTTATCTGTTATATATTATTCATTTTAATGGCGACTGATACAATTGCCCAAAATTTTGGACTGACTGTACCACAGAGCATGGAAAGTCTTCCTAAGTCTGCGGTGGATGTTGTTCAGCCGAGCCGTAAACCTAAAGTTTTGCACGAAACAAAGCTGATGAAAACCGGCGACCAGCAATGGAAGATTACAAATGGATGGGAGTTGGCCGAAGCATCGACAGTAATTAGTGGGAGCCAAACTATTTTCAGCAAAAATTTAGATACTTCGGATTGGTACAATGCGACAGTGCCCGGTACGGTTTTAACTACGCTGGTTGAACAGGGAGTTTATCCTGATCCGTATTTCGGAATCAATAATTTGTCGATCCCGGAATCACTTTGCCGTACCGACTGGTGGTATCGTACCCGTTTTCAGCTTCCTGAAAATCCGGACAACAAACTGATCTGGCTTCTTCTTGATGGGATTAATTACCGTGCCGACGTTTGGCTGAACGGACAAAAACTGGGTCGAATTGACGGTGCTTTTATTCGCGGACGTTTCGAGATTAGTTCGCTGGTAAAAACCTTCAGTGAAAACATACTGGCTGTGCATATTTATCCGCCAAACAATCCCGGCATACCTCACGAGCAATCGGTTATTGCAGGTCGCGGGCCCAATGGTGGCCAGCTTTGCCTCGACGGGCCAACGTTTATTTCTTCGGAAGGCTGGGACTGGGTGCCCGGTATTCGCG
>JAEWME010000088.1 GCA_023393265.1 Bacteroidota bacterium
GGGGCTCGAAAACAACTTCAGATTCATATATTTTGTGGCCGGCCAAAATTGGCGCTTTCTCGCTGGTAATGGGTCGCCATTACAAGAATACCGACACTTCCGACTTACCTTTCTCCTACCTCATCGAAAATAAAGACGAAAGCTGGATTGCACCGGGAGTGAACCTGAGAAGCGTGGGTACCATTCGCGACGTGATGAAATGGCCGCGACGCGATAAACGAACCGACCCCGAAAAACTCGATAGCATCAACTTCAACCTGCTGAGCCCGTTTACCATCAAAAAAATGCAGAAAGGGCTTGAAATACTGCAAAGCCTGAAAGAAATTTCTGGAGAAACAACTGATGTTTTTGCTTACCGGAATACCATGATAAACAGGCGGTCGCTGGAAAAGGGAATCGACCTTTATGAAAAAGCTATCTGGAAATTTCTGGGGAATTCGGTAATCTCCCGGCTGGAGAAGTGCGAAGTTTCTACACTTCAGGAATTAAAAAAATGCCTGAAACCCAAACACCAGGTAGGCGAAGGAGAATGGAGCGACCTCGCCGGCCTGATTGCACCAAAATCTGAAATCATTGCCCTCATCAAAAAAATAGAACGAAAAGAATTGGTGGAACTGGTAGACATTGAACTTCAGTTTAAAGACCTCCACGCCCGCTACTATGAATACGAATGGACCTGGGCGGCAGAATTACTGGCCTTGAAAACAGGAAAAAACATTGACGATCTGAGCATTGACGATCTTTCGGCATTGATCAGAAAATGGAAGGAAAGTGTAGTCGGAATCGACCAGATGCTATACGAAGATGCCAAGAAAGAATTCAGGATGGACTCGATGACAGGCTTTGGGATGGATGGCAACAAAACCACCCAAAAGCTTGATTTCGAGAAAGTACGCGGAAATTTCGAAAGCAATGATTTCGTCAACGAAATACTCAGTCACATCAACCGGAAAAGCGAACTTGGTGACAAAATGCTTGAAAAACTTCAAACGATCAAATAAAATATTTTTAGAATCATGAGACTTATTATTCAGGACAATTACGAACTGGCATCGAAGTGGGCTGCCAACTACATTGCCCGCAAAATTGTACTTGCCGCACCAACCAAAGAAAAACCTTTTGTGATGGGACTCCCAACAGGTTCTTCGCCGCTGGGTATCTACCGCGAACTTATTGCACTGCACAAATCGGGCGCGGTTTCTTTCCGCCATGTAGTAACCTTCAACATGGACGAGTATGTCGGGTTGCCCAAAGATCATCCGCAAAGCTATTACACTTTTATGTGGGAGAATTTCTTCGGACATATAGATATTCTCCCTGAAAATGCCAACATCCTGAACGGAAATGCACCCGATATCAAAGCCGAATGCCTGGCCTACGAAGACAAAATTAAAGCAGTTGGCGGTATTGATCTGTTTTTGGGCGGCATTGGCCCCGACGGGCACCTGGCCTTTAATGAGCCCGGCTCGTCACTGGCATCGCGCACGCGCGACAAAGAACTGAATTACGACACCAAAGTGGCCAACTCCCGTTTCTTCGGAAACGACATTAACCAGGTGCCTTCGTCGTCGCTCACTGTTGGCATTGCTACGGTGATGGATGCCAAAGAGGTATTGATTATTGTGAATGGCTACAACAAAGCCCGTGCATTGCAACATGCCGTTGAAGAAGGTGTTAACCACATGTGGACCATCAGTGCACTGCAGCTGCACCCGCGCGGCATGATCGTGTGCGACGAACCTGCGACCTACGAGCTGAAAGTGGGTACCTATAAGCATTTTAAATCGATCGAAGAAAGGAGCCTCGATCCGGAGAAACTCCTCGCATCGAACTTAATCTGGTAACAAAAACGAATACAGCAAGGGACTTTGGGCAACCAGGGCCCCTTTTCTTTTAGCGCTAGCCAAACCTGCTCCTGAAAAAACATATTTATCGGCGAACTTTAGTACAAGCAGACAAAAAAACGACTAAATTGCTGCTATCCAAAACAATGCCTCCTGATGCGTTTCGCTTTTCTTACTTTGGCCTTACTGCTTAACTTTGCCACCATCGCAAACCGGCAAACGGACAGTCTTGCCCGCGTAGCTGAAAATGCGCAGGAAAAAGACCGGGCAGCCATCTACCTTCAGATTGTTCGGGCTAACCTGCAGGATTCGGCCATTGCAAACTACTATAACCGAAAGGCTTATCAACTGGCGGTTGCCAACCATCAACCCGCAAATCAGGCAAAATCGGTTTATTTATCCGGACGAATCTGCATTGCCTCCCGAAACTTTACAAAAGCCATCAAGTATCTCGAAAAAGCAATACCAATTTATCAGGAGTTAAAAGATTCGGTGAGCATTACAACCTGCTGGAGTTATATCGGCATTTCGAATTTCAATATGTCGAAAAGCAAAGAAGCGATTGCCGCTTACCTCGAAGGACTGAAACTGACGCAACACGACCCGAATTACAGTGCAGAACTGCTGGCCAACATTGGGCTGGTGCACGACGAGATGGACAATTTTGGTGCCGCCATCAGCTATTATAAGCAGGCTGTCGCGCTCAACCAATCCATACGCGATTCAGGAAGCCTAGCCATCGACTTCGACTACCTCGGCGCCGCTTACGCGAGAATGAAAATGCCCGATTCGGCTGTGGTGAATTACCGCAAAGCGCTTCATCTTTTCAGGAAAACAGGGAAAAGCGACCGGTATGCCGTGACACTCTCGAACCTGGCGACAGTTCTTCCAAACTATCCCGACAGCCTCGAAAAAGCCATCGACTATTTCAACATGGCCTGGAAGAAATTTCAGGAACTGGGATGGAACTATTACGAAGTGGACGTGAAGCAGGGTATTGCCGACGTTTTGGTTAAAGAGGGAAAACTCGACGAAGCAATCGCGACCTATCGGTCAAGTCTCGACCTGGCTTTCAAATACCAGCGGGAACTGCTCATCAAAAAGACTATTTATAAGCATCTGTCTGAAGCTTATCAGAAAAAAGGCGATTTTAAACGTGCGCTTGAAAACCACATTTTGTATTCGCAATACAACGACAGTGTGTACGAAAAGCAGAAATTCGAACAAATTGCCAACCTCGAAAAGCAATACGAAACAGAAAGAAAGGAAAACGAAATCATCAAATTGCAATCGAAGCAGGCCCTTACCGATGTGCAACTTCAAAAAAACAAGCAGCTTAAAATACTAGGTTTTGTTTCAGCCAGCTTATTACTCGTTTTTGTGTTTTTCGTCCTGATGAGGTATTACGACAAGATGAAATCGAACAAGTTGCTCGAATCGAAAAACCGGAAAATTGAGAAAAGTGAAAACGAACTGCGCATCATGAATGCCGCTAAAAACAAGTTCTTTTCAATCATTGCCCACGACCTGAAAAATCCGTTTCATACCGTGATGGGCTACTCCGAACTTTTGCAGCGCGATTACGACCATTTCAGCGAAGAGGAACGCCGCAAATTCGCCGGCGACATTCACCAGTCGTCGGGAAAGATATTTCAGCTTTTGCAAAACCTGCTCGAATGGGCGCGCTCACAAACCGGCCGGCTAACATTTAGCCCAACCCCCATCGAGCTACAGCGCGTTGTTTCGGCAGCACTCGGAGTTCTTCGTCCGCTGGCCAATCAAAAGAACATTGCCATCAACCTGGATTTTGACGAGAAGTTGATGGTTTTTGCTGATCCGCTGATGCTGGAAACCGTGATTCGAAATCTCCTGAATAATGCCATCAAATTCACTCCGGAAAACGGACTCATTGAAATCTCGGCCATCGAACGCGGTAAACAAATCGAAATCTGTGTAAAAGATACCGGTACCGGAATTTCGGAGGTTGATGTGACAAAACTTTTCAAGATCGATTCGACCGTGAAACGAAAAGGAACCAACAACGAAGACGGCTCCGGCCTCGGGTTGATCCTTTGCCGCGAATTTGTGCAAAAACACAAAGGAAATATCTGGGTAAAAAGCGAACCGGGTAAGGGAAGTTCGTTCTTTTTCACCATCCCGGCCCGACCTGAAACTTAATCAGTTTTCTGCGCAAAACCGGATCAGAACATTTTAAACAAATCCTGAGGCTTTTCGGCAAAAATTTCACTGAAGAGTATAACTGACGCCACGATAAATGCGATAAAGAATAAGACGATGAAGAACTGTCCCCAGGAAGATTTCTGAATGGCGTGACGATCTTTAACTTCGCAAACTTCACCGGGGCAATACCGGGCTTTCTTTCCGTAAAACCAGCCGTAAAACAAACAGCCGAGGCAAATTCCGAAAGCCGACTCGAACAAAAGGAACACCAGACAAATCAGGCAGATGAGCCCAGAGATAATGCTGTAAGAATTCAGGAAAACCACCAGCGCCAACATAATCAGCACGAGCGAAAGTCCAATTACCCAGGCAAATTTCTTTTGGGCAGCGCCCACATATTCAGGAGTTTGCCGGATAACAATCCATCGACCGATAATGAGTGTCGGTGCAAATTTTGGATTAATCAAAACGCGGATCAGAAAATCGACCAGGAAAGCCAGGATGAAATACTTAAGCAGCACGAAACTACCTTTCATAATGGCCGACAAAACAGCCATAAACGCCCATGTAAAAAGAATTCCGGCAGCCGCGCGGATTTCGCGTTCGTTCAAAACCGGGATTTCATAGCCCTCAACCTGTTCGCCGAAACCGAATAATTTGCTCATAGATGGTAATTTTTAGTGTATTGGAGCAAATTGAACAAAAAAGTTGACAAAATAGTTTCGGACGACTATGTTTTACGAAAAGTTTCCGGAGAAAGAACATCATTCCCAAGCAAAGAAAGCTCCGAGTCGGAACGTTACATCTCCGAATCGCAAGTTTTCACCTCAGGGATGCGACATTTCATCTTTGAACTGGAGCGTTGAGTGTTTTTACCGGAAATTACCGACCGGAGCTTCAAATTGCGAATAAAGCACTTCAAATCAGTTGGTTGGTTTTTTGAAAACTCTAAATATTAAAGAATATCATGTTACATTTTACTCACGCGATATGATTTTATAAACGAGTCAGGGTTTCTCTCCAATTGAAGCCCCGACTCGTTATTGCATGGGGTACTTCCGAAGTGGAGGGGGGTACTTCGGAAGTACCCCCCTCCACTTCGGAGATGCGTCATTCCACTTTTGAAGTACCCCTCCCCACTTCAAACATGCAACGTTCCATCTCCGAACCGCAACGTTGCATCTTTTTGCCCCGCGCTCGCATCTTTTAGCTCCGGCATTGGACCTTTTACATGCAAAGTCGGACCTTTTACATGCAACATTCCATCTAAAAGATGCGATTGACCACCTCCGAACCTCAAGCTCGCACCTCCGAAGTGCGGCATTGCATCTTTGAAGTGGGGTCACGAGTGTTTGAAGTGGATGGATGGGTGTTTTTACAGATGTCCGTCAGCTAAAGCAGACGGCAAAGAATATCGCCGCTACCAACGCTTTTCCAATTCAATGCGCCTTATCCTTTGCCGTTGGTTTCAACCAACGGACATAAAAGTTTAGGCAAATAATCGTCTTCGAATCAGTGGATTGTTTGTTGAAAATTATGCTAAAACAAAATTAAATTGAACATAGAAATTAACAAAAATTGACTAACTTGCTATGAGGGAAAGGAAGAGGGAATAGGTAGAAATAAAAAACCCGGCTTCATCACCAGCAACTAAAGTCTGGGAGAGGAATAACCGGGACAGCTGATGCAAAGGTAATAACAAATCTTTATGAACAGACAATACTACGAGAAGATTTTTTCTAACCAACGAATGCAGAAGTACTTCGAGCGCTATCCAAATGATGTACAAAAAGCTATTATTCATTATCACTTAAACATTGAAGTTTCTGAATCATTTTATCCAGTTCTTTCCATGTTCGAGGTGGCCTTTCGAAATAGCTTAAACAGAGAGTTGACTGAGTTTTTTCAATCTGAAGATTGGTATCTGCTTTTAGGAACAACGAATGGATTTCGAAAACTTCAAGATGAAATCAATACAGCAACCCGCCATATTACTAACCGCGACGAAGTTGTTACAGGCCCGAAAGTGATTGCTGAACTCACTCTGGGCTTTTGGGTTCGACTTTTAAATGCAGAATACGAAAGAGTACTCTGGAAACCGTTAAGAAAGGCTTTCCCTTATATGGAAAAGACGAGCAGACAAAGAAGAAATGTATCTGCCCCAATCAATAAGATACGCAATTTTAGAAACCGGGTATTTCACCATGAACCAATTGCATGGAATTTTAGCGAACTAGAGCATATTCATAGCGAAATACTGCTAGTTATGAAATGGCTAAACACAGATTTACCGGGAATTGCCCGAAATATTGATCGGGTTCCAGAAGTGCTAAACAATGCAAAGGAGAAGCTACCTGAAAATCAATAACAAAGATAAGCGTTTGAATGACTACGGTGTCTTGCGTTAATTATAACTCGAAACCTCAAGTTGCAACTAAAGTTCTCTCAAACAGTTGATTGTTTGTTGAAAACTCATCTAACAATCTACTTAACTGAACATAGGAATTGCTTATATTTGAGAATCTGAAATCAAAGGGTTTAGGACGTATATACAGTGGTTTTACCAATTAAACGTCCTAATTCGGATAAGATAATGAGAATATACTCGCCAGTGATGGGTGTACATATATTAGCGCTAAGAAGATGAAAGAGCCGTTTTTTATAGGATCCGAGACTTCAAGTGATCATGGAAGTTCACAAGGAGTTTTACCGAGATTCTTTTATCAAATGTATGATTTGGCGAAGTTAGCATTGAAGGATAAAAAAGATGTAGATAAAAGATTTACTTCATTTTCTGAAAACAACCTTTTAGATTTTACAGACTTTTACGATTTATTTCAAGAAATAAAAGGGATTTATCTGGAATATATTGATGGACTAAAAAGTGGTAAGTACTACACTATCGACGAGAATGGTTCATATCACCATGACCGAACTCAAGAATTAATCCTAAAAAAGAAAATTAAAAACTTCTTTATTCTAGGAAGACTGTTAGTTACCAATTTTGCAAAGTCAAGAATAATTGATGATGAAAAGATTGTACTTAATGATTTGCTGATTGTAAATGACAAAAATTTTGAGAAAAATAAGGCTCGATTTTTAGAAAACAATGAAGGAATCAGTTACGCCATATTATTTCAAATTATTAAGGA
>JAEWME010000122.1 GCA_023393265.1 Bacteroidota bacterium
CAATTAAAAATTACAACATCTTAAGTATTTAAGATTAGCCGTAAAAACGACGAAAAGCTGAACTCCGTCTACTCATACCTCAACGCTTCCACAGGATTCCGGGTAGCGGCTTTCCAGGACTGAAAAGAAACAGTTAGTAGCGCAATACCCAGCGCCAGTAAACCGGCTAAAGCGAAAATCCACCAGCTAAGCGTCGTTTTGTAGGCGAAGTTTTCGAGCCATTTATTCATCGCATAAAAAGCAATTGGTGTAGCAATTACAAAAGCAAGTATTACCCACATCACAAAACTTTTATTGAGTAAGACCAGAACCTCCGAAACACGGGCGCCATTTACTTTTCGGACACCGATTTCTTTTACCCGCTGTTGGGTCACCAGAAGTGAAATTCCCAGCAAACCCATCGATGAAATAAAGATGGAGATAATAGTAAAAATACTTAATAGCCGGGCTTGCAACAATTCGGTTTTGTATACTTTGTGATACATGGCGCCAACCGATTCGTAACTGAAAGGATAGGTTGGAAATAATTCAGTCCAGACTTTCCGGATATCCGACAAAGCAGCAGTACGCATACCCGGATTGTATGAAATTACAAAATTGATCAGCCACATTTTATCACGTTTGAACATGACCATCGGATTCACCTTCTTTTTCATGCTCGAAAGATGAAAATCCTCCACCACTCCGATTATTTTACCAGCAGGTATTTCAATCCCCTGTGCAGATGAGATTAGCTTAAAGTCCTTTCCGACGGCATCGCTCGCATTGGTAAAATTCAAATAATGCAGGGCTGTCTCATTAATAATGTATTCTCCCGAACCTTCAGAATCATTGTTCTTTTCTGAAAAATTTTGACCATTCAGAAACTTGAGATGGAACAATTGAGCAAATGAATAATCACACGGGAAAACGCCAATCAGGCTTTTCCGTTGGTCGCCGTTATTCTCAAACTCTTCCATTTCAAACTGAAACATATCGTTGGCTTCTCCCCCGGGAGGTTCAAGCATGGCCGAAACCGACTCAATACTATTGCTTTTCAGGAGTTCGGCTTTAAAAACTTCAAATTTTTGCTGAATATTGGCATGTACCGACTCGAAGCAGATGACATTGTCGTCTTTTACGCCCATTGAATTATTGAGAGCAAAATTGGTTTGCCTTGAAATAACAATAACCGTAGCAATAAGCATAATGGTGAGCGAATATTGAGTCACGATAATACCCTTGCTCACAAAAATACTCTTGGTATTCGCCATTGATGATGAACTTTGACGATATATTTTCCGGATATGTTGTTTCAAAACAGGTTGCAATCCGGCCAAAACACTCAGCAAACTGAAAAGCCCAATAATTAACAAAGTCAATGCAGCTTTTCCCTGAAAGAGATTGACACCCAATTGCTTTTCGATAATAAAATTGACAGGTATGGATATCAGGAGTGTTAAAATTATTGCAGTTCCTATAATAATCAGGCTCTCGGAAAAAAAGTATTTGAGATTCGTATTGCGGGTAGACCCCAAAACACGGCTGATGGAAATGAATTTGCTGTTAAAACCAGCCATTCCCAGGTTAAGGCTGGCAAAATTACTCACCGAAATCAGCAGCAAGATGAGGGCGGCAATGGACAGCACATAAATATTGGTCATATTTCCATTACTCTCAATTTCGCGAAGTTTATCCGAATGAAGATGAATGTCGGTGATTCTTTGTAAATAAGCCTTGGTTTCAATCTTATCGGCCGGCTTATCGTTTTCTCTGGCCCAAAAACCTGCATAGCCAGAAGTAATTTTTTGTGGATCGGCATTTTTGCTAAGCAACAAATAGCAGTAAGCCCACCAGCTTATCTTTCCCTTATCAGGAGTGGTAATCAAATCAGGATGAAAATGACTGTTTTGTGGAAAATCTTTCATCACTCCTTTAATGGTGAAATCGGAGGGATTCCCATAAAACTGTCCGGCAGGGATAGTCATTATCTGACCGATTGGGTTTTCATTACCGAATACTTTTCGGGCATACGATTCGGAAACGACCATTGAGCCGGGAGCATTCAAAACCGATTGTTTGTCGCCAACCAGCAAGTCGGCATCAAAAACATTGAAAAAGGTGCTATCGCAAACAAAAGCCTCGTTAATCGAATAATATTTTTCATTGTGTAACATCACTCCGCCTTTGATCGGCGACAGCCTGACATAGCTCTCTACTTCAGGAAAATAGTCCGCGAGTCCGGGTATTTGCTCCGATTGATACACTCTTGCAAAATGGTTGTCTCCGAAGAAAGTCGGGTCGGTGACAGTGAACCGATAAATTTGGTCAGCTTTCGAGTTGTAGCTATCGTATGAGAGTTCATTTTTCAGGAAAAGGGTAATCAGAAGAAATCCACTTAATCCCAACGCCAATCCCATCACCTTGATAGAATTCAGGAAAGGGCGCTTTTTCAGGTTTCGTAAGACAAATTGTAGCATCATGATCTAAAATAATAAATATTTCAATGACACTGTACCCTTTCAATCCCGAAAGGTTCATACTTATTTACTCATACCTCAACGCTTCCACTGGATTTCGGGTGGCGGCTTTCCACGACTGAAAAGAAACTGTGAGCAGTGCAATTCCCAGTGCCAGCAAACCGGCCAAGGCAAAAATCCACCAGCTAAGCGTCGTTTGATAGGCAAAGTTTTCGAGCCAAAGTGTCATCGAATACCAACTCACCGGAACCGCAATTGCAAAAGCGATGACCACCCATTTTACAAAATCGTGATTGAGCAAAACCAGTACCTCCCCAATTTTTGCACCATTCACCTTCCTGACACCTATTTCTTTCGTGCGCCTCGAAATGGTGTACGACGACAGACCCAGCAGTCCGAGGCAGGCAATGAAAATCGCCAGAACCGAAAAAAGTCTGAAAAACACACCGAATTTCAGGTCGGCCTGGTACTGACTGTTGAAATAATCGTCGAGGAAAAAGTAGCGGACCGGGTTGCCCGGAAACTGCCGCTGCCAGGTTTTCTCCAGAAAAGGAATCAACCGGCCCAGGTTTGCCTGGCTCAGTTTCACCGAATAAAACTGGTTCCACGGACGATTGGAAAAGGCGATGGGTTGCGGCAACTGTTTCAGCGAGCGCTGGTTGAAGTCGCGTACCACGCCAATCACATGTGCATTGCTCCCCTGATCGCTTGTCAGCTCCTTCCCGATTGCATCTTCGGCATCGGCAAAACCCAAATATTTCACAGCCGACTCATTCAACACCAGTTGCGTAATCTGCTGCTGATAAGCCCGATCGAAGTTTCGTCCCGCCACCAGCTTTAGTCCGTAGGTTTTTATAAAATCCTCATCAATACCAATCATGTCGATCTTTTTCTCGGTGTTGGTATCATTCACCAGCTTCCCGTAAACCGGGTTCCAGGTAATCTCTCTGCCGGGAATACAACTCGAAACGGTCATGCTTTTCACTTCCGATTGCTGCAGCATTTCCGACTTAAACGCCTGTAGCCGGTCGCC
>JAEWME010000154.1 GCA_023393265.1 Bacteroidota bacterium
GTATTACCTGATGTTGTATGTGGTTTTCTTTTCGTTCGGTTTCACATCGCACATCGGGCCGCTTGCCGGTCTGGCTGTTTTCGTACTCGGCAGTTTCGGAATGGTTGCGCCTGTTCAGGGCGGCATCGGTGCCTGGCATTTTATGGTTATTGAAGGACTGGCGCTTTATGGAGTAGACAGGAGCGATGGCCAGATATTTGCGTTGCTGGCACACGGAACCACCACTGCCATTCTCATTATCCTTGGCTTGGTTGGCTTACTGGCCCTGCCATTTGTAAATGAAAGGAATGCTGCTCCTGAAATAGCCGGGGAAGTGCAGTAACCGCTGATGCTAATTGTTCAATACAGCAATTTTGAATGTCAATCTCTACATAGCACGTCGCATATTTTCGTCGAAAGAAAACAAAAGCGCACTTTCGTCGAGAATTGTGAGCATTGCTCTTTTGGGCATTGCGCTCGGATTGATGGTGCTCATTTTGGCCGTGGCCATCGTGAGTGGCTATAAATCGGAGGTTGGCCGCAAAGTAATTGGGTTTGGGTCTCATTTGCAGGTTGTCAACCTCGATTCAAATCAATCGTTCGAGACCATACCGATCAGCAAAAACCTACCTTTTCTGGACGAACTGAAGAAAATAAACGGGATCAGACATATTCAGGAATTTGCCACGAAACCTGGCGTTATCCGGGCCAACGACGAAATGCAGGGCGTTGTACTCAAAGGAATTGGTACTGATTTCGACTGGTCGTTTTTTCTTGAAAACCGTGTGGAAGGAGAGCCGTTTCAGGTTCAGGACACTGTGAGGAGCAATGAGGTGTGGCTTTCGAAATACCTGGCCGATTTAATGAAGCTGAAAACTGGCGATAACCTCGATATGTTTTTTATCAATCCGGAAGAAGGTTTGCCCCGTCAGCGCCGGTTTCACCTGGCCGGAATATACAAAACCAGCCTCGACGAGTTCGACCGGATGTTCGTGCTGGCCGATATCAATCAGGTTCGCCGGCTGAATAACTGGGCTGCTGACCAAATAAGCGGGTTCGAAATGCTCGTGAATGATTTCAACCAGATTGATGCTCAGGAACGTGCCGTTAATCACCTGCTCATCCGAAATACTACGCCCGACAGTCCGGCTTTGCAGGTTGTTAGTATCAAAGAGAAATACCGCAATATTTTTGATTGGCTCAATATGCTCGACGTGAATGTGCTGGTCATCCTTTCGCTGATGTTTTTGGTGGCTGGCTTTAACATGGTTTCGAGCCTGTTGGTTATTGTACTCGAACGCACACAAATGATCGGCATTTTGAAAGCGATGGGTGCCCGAAGCTGGAGTGTAAGCCGCGTTTTCCTGTATTTTTCGGTGCTGCTGGTCGGAAAGGCTTTGATATGGGGGAATATACTTGGCGTGGGTTTATGCCTGATCCAAAAATACACACATCTGTTTAAGCTCGATCCCGCATCGTATTACCTCGAATATGTGCCCATCCACATCACCGTTTTGCAAGTTGTTTTGCTCAATATTGGCACTGTTGTAATTACTTTCCTGATGCTTTTGCTTCCATCTTATTTTGTTACGCGTGTTTCTCCTGAAAAGACCATTCGCTTTAACTAGGGAAAAGCGCGACGCCGGTACGTTTTTTTAACCAGATTTTAAATTCCGTTGTTTATATTCTGAAGCTGGAGACGAAAATTTTTCTGTCACGCCGGAAATGCTTAATTTTATTGTATGTATTCTCCTGTGAAAACATATCTGAAGGAAGCGCTGGCTGGCATTCTGCCTGGCGAAGAAGCGCATCGCAAACTGTTGCCTCCCGGTCGCCGCTTAAAGACATTCGACTACGAGGAGGCTGTGGTCAGGCAAAGCAGTGTGCTGATTTTACTCTTTCAGGAAAATGGACATTTATATATTTGTCTCACTCGTCGGCCTTCGACAATGAAACATCATCCGGGACAAATCAGTTTTCCGGGAGGAAAAGTCGAAAAAGAAGATCTTTCAGCAGAAATCACTGCCCTGCGCGAAGCCCGCGAAGAGGTTGGCATTGATCCGGCATCAGTTGAAATTCTGGGCAAGCTTTCCGATTTGTATGTCGAAGTCAGTCAGTTTTCCATTCAGCCTTTTTTAGGATGGACCAACGAGCGACCTTTTTTTGTACTCAACACCGACGAAGTAGAGGAGTTGATCCTGCTCCCGGTTGATGAGCTTGTGCGAAATGAGGTTATTGCAGAAACCGAACTGGAAACAGTCACCGGATGGCTGAAAATTAAATTCTACCCGTTTGACGGAAAAATAATTTGGGGAGCAACAGCCATGATTCTTTCTGAATTGATTGAGATTCTCAAGCGCGAAAAGTCACCGCGCATTATCAACGAAATAAAAGTGGGATAACCGTTTGTTAGTTATAGAACGACCAGGCAACACCCAGCCGGAATGTTCTGCGGTAATACGGGTAATCAGGCGCAACGAAATAGTTATTGCCTGCAAATCCAGATGCGGCATTCATCAGGATAAAGAAGAAGCGTGTACGCTTCAGTTTCAGGTTGGCATGCAGGTCGATGTACGGGTAATTCCCGATTTTCTGCGAATTTTGTAAATAAAACCTCGATGTGCCGGGGTCGTAGGCGTCGGCATAAAAGGCAGTGTTGTAACGGGTGTCAATTCCAAGTTGTGTATACAGTACTTTCGACCACAAAGTCATATAGTTGATACTGATAAAACCAGAAAAGGTGGGCAGGTGTATGTAGCCTTCGTTGCTGGCTTTTTGCGCCAGAAACTGAGTGCGGACCAACCAGTGGTCGCTCTTGAAATCTTTATTCAGGTATGCCGACAAAATGAGCAATTCGCCACTTGCCTGTTTGGGCAACACGTCGTAGTCATTATAAATGTAGTTTCCGATTAATGAATAGTTAACGCCAACCTGAACCCTGTATTCTTGCGAACGAATGCTCGAATGAATGGTCATTTCGTTGATGTTGTTGAAACCGTTTTGCCATTTGAAATGGTTGGAGTAGAAAAACTGCTGGTAATAATCGGGAACAATGGTTTTCAGGCTCCCTTCTACACGCAGAGAGGTTGTATCGCGCCCAATTTTTAGTGGTTTGTTTATGAAACCACTAAGTTCGGTTTGACCCGAACGGTAGCCTGTGATGTAAATTCGCCCGTCGGCCTGCCATTGCCAGAAACGTCCTTCATTTCTGAATATTCCACCGCCAACAAATGTGTTCGACTGCTTATCCGGATAATAATTGATTGTGTCGGAGAAATTATACCACAACTGGTCGTTACCAATATAAGCACGTTTCCCAAAGGTGTATTTGCGGTCGGGCGCTTCATAAAATTTAATCTGGAATATATTGGTCAATCGGCTGTATCTCGTGCTGTCATTTGTTTGTGTCGAGTCGGAATAAATGTTTTTAAAGAAGGTTTTCGGATTGTCGTACGAAAATTTCCTTTTATTTCCTGAATATTCAGCCTGATAAATGAAGCCTACCCTCGGTATAAATATTTCCTTTTTGTTAACCGAGTCTGCTTCGATGGTTTTTCCCACCCGGTATTCGTTTACCGAAAAAACACTGTTGTTGTTGATGTAGTTAAAAGCATTGTCGGTAATGCGTGTCGTAAAATTATCGGTCTTATCCGGTACGTCGAGTGGCTGTCCTTCATCAATACCGCCATTTTCCTGCCCCTGGTAACGGTTGAATATGACATTGGAATGCGATACAAAATTGTTTGAGATGTACGATTCAACCAACGCGATGTTGTGGAACTTGTTCAACTGGTTTTGATACTGTCCCTGCGAGCGGGTTTGGTTATAAATAAATTCGAGGTTCAGCTTTTTGTTGACGTTTTGGGTCACAAAAACATTGAACCGCGTTTCGTTGTGTGTCAGGCGGTTCTCGCTTTGACTATAATCGAGCAGTGAGTATGGCGTTGTTGTATTGTAATAAACGATCTCGGCTGGTTTAAGAAAATAGGTATCGTACGAGCGGGTAAAATAGAAGTCGCTGTTGCTCCTTTTGAAGAAGTCGTTCGAAATGTAGGCGCCTCCGTTGTTGCCGGTGAATGTTGTGCTGATACTCTTCCGATTAAAAGGAAGGTAATTGTGGAAAAATACCAATGCTGTGTCGAGTTCTGTTTTTGTGATTAGCGAACCCTGGTCGTCAACTTCCCATGTTTTAATCAGCGATGGAATCTTCGGCCCTTTGACCTCATGCTTTTCCTCGATTCCTTGTTTCGAATCTCCTTGTAAGCCTGATTGCGAGCCGCTCTGCGAGTTCATGATCGAAGAACCTTGCCTGATTTGAGCCTGCAACTGAATGCTCATCAACGTTGCGAAAACGATATAAATGTATTTTCTAAACATGTCGGCGCAAAGATAATTAAATATGATACTTCCATACGGGCTGACTGCTAAAATTAGATTTCAGGAAGAAAGAGAAAGGCTGAGTTTGTGGTCAATTCACTAAACGGATTTTAGATGTAAATATTACGATCAGTTTCTTTTTTCATTTAGGTTGCCGGTGGATGTATTTTTGGGAGAAGACAGGTGCTTTTTATCAGGAAAAATAGAAGTTTTTGATGAAGTTTTCAACTGAAAGTTGTTAGTTAATGGCCCTTCATTAAAGACCATTTCAAGTTTTGTTTTCTTTATATTTGTTGCAAATTGGAAAGGATTATGATGCCGAATTATGATGAAGGTTCGATAAAAACGCTTGACTGGCAGGAACATATCCGAAAACGTCCGGGAATGTACATCGGCAAGTTGGGCGACGGCTCGGCAAGCGACGATGGTATTTATGTTTTGCTGAAGGAAGTTGTTGATAACTCCATCGACGAATTTATGATGGGGAATGGAAAAAGAATCGAAGTTAAAGTTTCAAATGAACTGGTTTCTATTCGCGACTTTGGACGCGGAATCCCGCTTGGGAAGCTGCTCGATGTGTCGTCGAAAATGAATACCGGGGCCAAATACGATTCCGAAGTTTTTAAAAAATCGGTTGGATTGAATGGCGTTGGTATCAAAGCGGTCAATGCTTTGTCGAGCCATTTTCTCATCAGGTCTTTTCGCGAGAACGAAGTAAAAGAGATTAGCTATAGCGAAGGAAATGTGGTTGAGGAAAAAGACATTGTATCAACCGATCAGCCTAACGGTACTTATGTTGAATTTACACCTGATGTTTCTGTCTTTAAAAGCTATCATTACATCAACGATTATGTCGTTAATATGATGAAGAATTATTCTTTCCTGAATGCCGGTCTTACGCTGGAATTCAATGGAGAGAAATTCTTCTCACGAAACGGGCTGAAAGACTTACTCGAAGAAAACCAGGAATCTGAAGCGCTTTATCCGGTTATTCACCTGAAAGGGACCGATATTGAAGTTGCCATCACGCATGGGAACCAGTATGGCGAAGATTATTATTCGTTTGTCAACGGGCAGCATAC
>JAEWME010000024.1 GCA_023393265.1 Bacteroidota bacterium
GTAAAGTACCTGAAACGCTTGATTTACCAGCAAGTGAAGGATTGATTCCCGGAATTGTAAACAACGACGAGTTTGACCGAAAAAAAGGAGAACCAGCTTTGCCACTGGTCTGGCAGTGGAATCACAATCCGGACAATAGTTTATGGTCGGTTTCTGAAAGAAAAGGATTTTTACGCCTGAAAACGGGTCGTATTGATTCTCTTTTTGTGAAGTCGAGAAATACGCTGACGCAAAGGACTTTTGGTCCGACAAGCTCAGGTTCTGCTTTAATTGATGTATCTAACTTGAAAGATGGCGATTTTGCTGGTTTATGTGCTTTGCAGCGGAAATTCGGACTGGTAGGCGTGAAAATGGTTGAAGGTAAAAAGTTCCTTTTCATGATCAGCAATGAAACCGAAAAGCCGGTTGAATTACAACATATTCCGCTTGATCAACGCCAGGTTTATCTGAAAATTGAATGCGATTTCAGAAATAAAATCGACATAGCCAGATTCTTTTACAGCCTGGACGGTAAAACATGGAATACAATTGGCGGTGATCTGAAAATGCAGTACACCCTGATGGAGCATTTTATGGGATACCGCTTTGGCTTGTTTAATTATGCTACCAAAAATCCGGGTGGTTATGCTGATTTTGATTGGTTTCATATCAGCGATCAGACGACTTTTAACCAATAAAAGCACCAACGATCCTGCTTAATTTTTAAGGTTTATATATTTGGTAAGCTGTGAATTAAATAGTAAAGTTTTAAAAGTAAATTGAACAACAAAAACCAATATTTATGAAGAATCTCAAATTATTGGCCGCAACAATCTCTGTGTTGTTGACAGGTGCTCTGGCGGCTCAAAACCCAGTGATTCGCGATCAGTTTAGCGCTGACCCGACAGGACGGGTTTTCAATGGAAAAGTGTATGTATTTCCGTCTCACGACATTCCAACACCCCCGGAAAAACCGGGACGCAAGGACTGGTTTTGTATGGCAGACTACCATGTTTTCTCATCTTCAGACCTAACCGATTTGACCGATCATGGTGTTATTGTTGCGCAGAATAAAGTGAATTGGGTCGACTCCACATCGTACAGCATGTGGGCTCCCGATTGTGTGGAGCGAAATGGCAAATACTACTTTTATTTTCCGGCAAACAAGAATGTTGCGGATGCCAACGGACGGAAAGGGTTTGGCATTGGTGTGGCCATTGCTGATAAGCCGGAAGGAACTTATGTGCCGCAACCTGAGCCAATTAAAGGCGTATTTGGTATCGATCCGAATGTTTTTATCGATAAAGACGGACAAGCCTATTTATACTGGGCAATGGGAAATATGTTTGTGGCCAAACTAAATGAAAACATGACAGAATTGGCTTCGGAACCGAAAATGATTGATAACCTGCCGGATAAAGGCTTGAAGGAAGGTCCTTTTTTATTTGAGCGAAACAATGTTTATTATTTCACCTTTCCGCATGTCGAAAACAAAATTGAGCGACTTGAATATGCCATTGGCGACAACCCGATGGGGCCGTTTAAAATGGCTGGTGTAATCATGGACGAATCGCCAATGAATTGCTGGACAAACCACCAGTCGATGTTTCAGTATAAAGGCCAGTGGTTTTTGTTTTATCACCAAAATGCGTATTCCCCCAAATTCGATAAAAACCGCTCTATCTGTCTCGATAGCCTGTTTTTCAATGCAGACGGAAGTATCCGGAAAGTAAAACCGACTTTGCGCGGTGTGGGTATTACCAATGCGCTGAAGCCAGTCAACATCGATCGTTACAGCCAGATCAGCGATGCAGGTGTGTCGGTAGCATTTCTCGATTCAACCAACACATTTAAAGGTTGGAAAACCATTTTCGCCAAACCACAGGCAGCTCTGACCTACAATACTGTCGATTTTGGAAGTAAAAAAGTTAAAACGATCAGGGTGATGGCTGCTTCTGAAAATGGAGGCACTTTGCAAATAAGGCTTGATAAACCTGATGGGCTGGTTTTGGCTGAAGTTGCTGTTCCCAAGGGAACTAGCTGGAAGACTGTTGAAGCGAAAGTTTCGAAAGGGCAAACAGGTATCCATAACCTGATTGTGACGCTTAAAGACGGCAATCCGGTTGAAGTGGATTGGGTAGAATTTGCAAATTGAATCATCAGAAAATTGAAAGAATGAAGACGATACTGAGTTTTATAATTTTAACAATACTGTACCTGAATGTGAATGGCGAGGATGGACATCAGCTTTGGCTCCGGGCTAAAAGCACAGCCGAAGTAAAGGTGGTTTGCAAAAAAAGTTCCCAAACACTCGACATTGCGAAACAGGAACTGAAGCTGGGCTGGCAGGGAACTTCCGGCGCAACAATTACTTTGTTGGTAAAAACCGACAAAGCGATAAAAGGAGATGGGTTTAAAATCGGCGAGGATCAGGTTCAGGCTAATACCGAAGTTGGCATTCTTTACGGAGTTTACGAATTGTTGCGGAGGCAGCAAACCCGAGAACCGATTCAGGATGAAATTGTAAATCCATCGTACGAGCTCCGGTTGCTTAACCACTGGGACAATCTGGATGGTACGATCGAGCGCGGATATGCGGGCAAATCGATCTTTTGGAGGGCTGGTGATAATGCTTTCAATGTAACCGAAGCAGACATAGCGCGGTGGACGGAATATGCACGTGCAAATGCGTCTGTTGGCATCAATGGTGCTGTTTTAAACAACGTAAATGCTTCGGCCGAGATGCTCACATCAACCGTGTTGGAACGGGTTAAAGCCATTGCCGAGGTGCTTCGTCCTTATGGCATAAAGACTTATTTGTCGGTTAAATTTTCGTCTCCTGCCATGATTGGCGGCCTGAAAACATCTGATCCTTTGGATCCGGAAGTAATTAAATGGTGGAATGCAAAAGCAAAAGAAATATACAGCATCATTCCTGATTTGGGTGGTTTCCTGGTTAAAGCCAACAGCGAAGGTCAACCCGGACCTCAGGATTATGGCCGCACACATGCCGATGGCGCCAATATGCTGGCCGATGCGCTGAAACCTTATGGCGGACTGGTAATGTGGAGAGCCTTTGTGTATCAAACTTCGGATGAAGATCGCGCCAAACAGGCATATAACGAATTTATGCCGCTGGATGGTCAGTTTCGCGACAATGTGATTATCCAGGTTAAAAATGGCCCGATAGATTTTCAGCCAAGGGAGCCATTTAGTCCGCTGTTTGGTGCCATGAAAAAAACAACAGTTATGCCTGAATTGCAGATTACCCAGGAATATCTTGGGCATTCGGTTCACCTTGTCTTTTTATCGACCATGTGGGAAGAATTTTTGCAGAGCGACACTTATCAGGAAGGAGAGGGGAGTACGGTTGCACGTTGCACGGATGGAAGTATTTTTCAGCAGACACATTCGGCCATTGCCGGAGTTGCAAACATTGGCCTCGATATCAACTGGTGCGGCCATCAGTTTGCTCAGGCCAACTGGTACGCTTTTGGTCGGCTGGCTTGGAATAACAAATTAAGCAGCAGCCAAATTGCTGATGAATGGATTAAGTTGACTTTCGGACAATCGGCTCCTGATGTTACGCCAGAAACCTGGGCGCAGAATTTTTTAAAGCCCGTTGCCGAAATGATGATGGAAAGTCGCGAGGCTGCTGTAAACTATATGATGCCGCTGGGTCTGCATCATATCTTTTCGGCCAATGAACATTATGGCCCCGGCCCATGGTGGGCCCCGCCACGAATGAGAAAAGACTGGACGCCGCCGTATTATCACAAAGCCGATAGTGCTGGTATTGGCTTCGACCGAACACCGACAGGAAGCAATGCCACCAGTCAGTACCACGAACCATTGCAATCGGAATTTAATGATGTAAAAACCTGTCCGGAGAAATATTTGCTTTGGTTCCACCATTTGCCGTGGACTTACCGGATGAAAAGCGGAAAAACCCTTTGGGACGAGTTATGCTATCACTATGCTGCGGGAGTGCAGAAGGTGCGCGGGTTTCAGACTGTCTGGGATCGGGCAGAACCCTATGTTGATGCTGAACGGTTTCGCGAAGTGCAAAGCAAGTTAAGGAGCCAAAGCCGGAATGCGCAAGTGTGGAATGATGCTTGCCTGCTCTATTTTCAGCAATTTAGCCGAATGCCAATTCCTTTCGACATTGAACGACCGCAAAACGATCTGGACGAACTGATTAAAAACGATACCCGAAGACCTGAGAGGTAATCCTTTATAAAGAAAGAGCCGGAAAACAATAATTTCCCGGCTCTTTCTTTATTTAAACCAAGTTACAAAAGCTATTGTTGTTGTTTAATTCCTTTTACCGCTTGCAGTGCTGTTGAATTATTTGGATCAATAGAAAGTATTTTATTCCAGTAAAGTAGGGACTGATTATTGTCCTGTTTCAAGAAATAGTAATATCCCATATATTGATATGCTTCCAATAGTTCGCTTTTGTTTTTCTGTGTTTTTTCAAGCAATATAGCCGTTTGCTCATAAAAGGGTTTTGCCAAACCTTGTTCCGTTGCAGGATCCATTAAAGCATTAACTCTCGCTTTCCAGAGATAACCAATGTAATTATCAGGCACATTGGTAATAATGACAGAGAACAGGCTGTCTGCCCTTGATAAGCAGATTTTTTTCGTTTCTGACTTTTCCGGAAACTTGCTTATTAAGGCTGAATCAATTGCTCCAGCAGCGAAATAACTATCCCTTGCCCAATAAAAAAGTTCAGAGTTTTCGGGCTTACTGCTTGCTTTTATATACTTTTCCCATGAGTCAGAGGCTTTTTCGTAGTTTTTCACTTTTTCATATTCCTGAGCAACTTCTTTAAAAAGATCGTTAGACTCACCTTGATAAAGGTCAATTGCTTTTATATACGAAGCAATACTTAGCGAATCCATGTTGTTTTTTGAAAGTATTCTTGCGTAATATTTGTAGTCGGACGAAATAGTTTCGGTGGCCTTGGCAGCCTGAAAGAAATTTTTGATGTATGAAAGCCCATCTTTAAAATCACCTGTTTCAAATGAATTATAAGCTAGCAGCCTTTTGAGAACAACATTGTCTGGAGTATGTTGGATCAGATACTTGATCGTTTTCAAAGATTCGTCGTAGTTACGATTAAAAAATAGCGCGTATGAATAACGGATCTGATCATCAAGGCTGGCTTCTGGACACAGCAGGTATTCTTTATATAAGCTGACTGCTTCATCGTATCTTCCTTTTTGGTAGCATATATCTCCTTTCATCTTCAGATAAGCGGGAAAATGAGGGTCAACTTGCTCAACTTTCTCAAGGTATTGCAATGCTAAATCTGCTTTTCCGGTGCTTACATATATTTTGGCTATTTTAAGATAGGCAGGAATACAAGCTGGATCAAAGTAAATAGCACTTTCGTATTTTGTCACTGCATTGCCGGCGTTTGTAGGTTGTTCTTCCAGCAAAACATCTCCCTCAGTCAAATAAATACCTGTATATTTTTGATCAATATTTTTTGCTTTCTCCAGGTATTCGTGAGCCTTATCGAATTTTTTATCTGCCTTGTAGGCATTGGCCACTGCCACAAATAAGGAAGGATCGTTTCGGTATTTCTTATCTTTTATTACATTTTTAATCAACTCTTCCGCTTGTGCCGGATTGGTCTTTATAATCAACTCGGATTTTCCAACTGTGCAAAGCGCATCGTTAAGCGGTTCTGCGATTCCCGATTCGAAATATATCGAAGCAGAGTCAGGCTGATTCATCTCCAAGTAAACTTTACCCAGGAAATAGAGCGCTTTAGGTTTTAATTCAGGATTTTGAAGCTGATTTCTGAATATTGCTTTTGCTGTTTTAGGCATTCCTCCACTTAGGGCTTCAATTCCCTTGCTAATCTGTGCTTCAGCCTTAAATAAAAGTATTTGGAATACCAGTAATAGTGATAGAAATTTCATGTTTTACTAATGTATTAATCGTTATTTACATGTATCAGCCTGACCGGTTGTGTTGCCGGTAAAATGCCTGATTTAAGAATAATCCGCTGCCCCCGGTCACTTGCAACAAAAGAAGTAAAGCCAGTTGCCAGACCGTTTCGCGGTTCGGTAAGTATTACATAGACCGAGCGGGTATAAGGATACTGCCCGGTGGATAAATAGGCCTGGTAAGGCTGAAAGCTGTTGTCTGTACTGGCAGTACATTCTTTGCTGACAGCCATTACCTTGATGCCTTGCTGAAAACCGATTAGGGTTGATTCTTTATGACTACTAATCCAGTTCACTCCGATAATGCCAATGGCATTTGCGTTTTGCGCAACATAGTCGATTACTTCACGATTGCTTTTAAGCGCATTCAGGTCTCCTGAAAGTTTGCCGTTGCATATTTGGGTTGCAGCATATTGCGCCGTACTCGATTCTGTGTTATCAAATACTACCTTGATTGCTCCAAGTTCCGATTTCGCATTGACTTCGTTCCAGTATTTAAGTTCACCGGTCAGTATTCTCTTAACCAAGCCAGTTGTTATAAGCGTATCAGAATTGTTTTTATTCACTATAAATGCAATTGCATCAGTTGCAATTTTTATTTCTTTCGGAAAGATTTTTTGATCTGCGAAGAATTTCTTTTCCTGATCATTTAAAAGCCGGGTTGCAACAACCATTCCGACACTGTCGTGTAGCAACAGATTGAACGCTTTGACTTCAGGGCACGAAACATGAAGAACCTCAGCAGACTGGTAGATGCTTTCAAAAACATCTGTTTCTTCTTGGATAACAGGCTCGAAAGTTTCGTCAACAGCAATGGTTGTTGTACCACTTGTTGGTGTGTCTGTTGCTTTCATCCCTGTTTGGTTGCAAGAAACTTCTGCTATGAAAATTATTACGAGGAGGAATTTCCCGAAAATTTGAGGAATTGAATTCATTTTGGTTGCTTTATAATTCTGTATGCTCTAAAAAAGGAATAGAGTATAAGCAAGATGCCCAGAATATTCTTAATTGTTGATTTCAGCATATAAACTGAATCGGCAAAAAGAATAAATAACCCTACTGCCAGGTAAACAAAAATCATTGCCAAAGCAAAGACTTTCATGAGCTTATTTAAAAGAATACTGTCGAACTTCATTGCTTTTGTCAAAATTGGAGCATCAGGTAATTTATTGAAGTACAAAAACGATCGGAACCGTGTATGACACCCTGACTGGTTTGCCACCCTGCTTTCCAGGAACCCATTTGGGCAGGCTGTTAATCACGCGCAAAGCTTCTTTATCCAGCGCAGAATCAACTCCTCTGACAACTTTAGCCTGCGTGATGGTCCCGTCTTTATCTACAATAAAGTTAACAAAGACCTTTCCTTCGACTCCATTTTCCTGTGCAGCAGTCGGATACTTAATGGATTTGGCAATGAAATTTCGTAGTGCAGTTTCTCCTCCTGGGAATTCAGGCATTTGTTCCACAATCATAAATACTTCTTCTTCTGCGGCTTCCTGTGTTATTTCCTGGTTTTTGTTCAGGTCGGCGACATCGACTCCTGTTTCCTCGTTTGTCCCTTTAACGTCTGCAACCGAAATATTAACCTTAGTTTCATTAAGTGTTTCCTGAGTTTTGACTTCGTCCTGTTCTGCAACTTCTTCATCGGGTTTTATAACAGGTGGAGTGAACTTTATTGAGCTTTTTAAGGGTGGTGGTGGCGGCACCTCAATATTTGGGGCTTCAGGCTTCTGTTTTTCCTGCTCAATTTTCAGATCAGCCAGACTGGTTACTTCCACCATCTGCTCCCTTTTTTTTGGTAGTACATTTTCAATCAGGGCCGGAAGTAGCAATCCGATCAGAAAAAAGACTGAAACAATGATCAGCGCTTTTTTGTGCCTTTTCCCAGAAAGATTTCGTAAGGTATACGCTCCATATTCCTTGTTTTTACCCTGAAAAACAATGTCACACCATTCCTCTGAATTGATATCGATATTCTTTTGCATGAAATTTTTGTTTTTAAGGTACTAAGGTTTTATCTCTGAGGGATTATCCAACTTTGCAATCAGGTTTTTGTCGTAGTCAGTAATATCTACAATGGCATATCTGGCGATGTTACAAATCTGCATTTCGTCGAGTATATCCACGAGATTTTTATAGGAAGCGTCGTCGGTCGACTTGATGATAACAACAGGCGCGGTTTTATTCGATTTTATATCTGAGGCACGTTTGTTAAAATCTTCCTCCGAAATCTTTTTCGTTATTCGCTCTTCTTTTAGCTTTTTCATCTCGACGATCACATCCTGGTTGCGTTGAAGCAGAATGCTTCGTATGCCGTCAGGCGCGAATGAAGTTTCTTTAACTTCCGGGTCAGCCTCTTCCGTGCCTGTTCCGAAATAATAGTAAAGTCCATCCTTTTTGCCCAAAATGATTGTCACTGCGGTAGATGCTTTTACTTTCGTTTGCTCCTCTTCGTTCACTTTATCTTTCGATGGCATACTTATTTCCATCGTTTGAGGCTTGCTCATAGAGGTCGAAAGCATAAAAAACGTTATCAGAAGGAACCCCAAATCAACCATGGGCGTGAAATCTACCCTGGTTGATATTTTTTTAGGTTTCCCCTTTTTACCAGAGTCTTTACTTTCAGTATTTATTTCTGACATAATTTTGCGTTTTAAATTCCATCAGGAGCTTTTTCCAGGTTTGTAATCAGGTGGTACCTGTTTTCCCGGAGTTCCTGAAGCGTATTCATAACATTTTTAATTTTCGGATAGGGTGTGCTTTGGTCCGCCTTGATGGCAATTACCATATCGCGATTTATCTCCCTGGCCGAATGAACCCATTCACGGAACTGATTATCCAGTGAATCGCAAGGAATTCCGAGCGCATTTTCCTTCATTGGGCGCATCTGAGAGGGCAAATTGAGAAAGGCTTTTAGTTTTTCAACTGGTACGCCAAATGAACCAACCAGGCTAAATTCCTTTTCTTCTTTTGCATCGAAGGTCATTTTGTATTTTTCCTCGATTTTTTTCAGTAGTTCAAGCCTCTTTTCCTGGTTGTCGATTCCGATGAAAACTTTTCCTTCCGGATCGACAATAATTTCCAGGATGTCGCGCTCCGGAATTTTGATTTCGGAAACCGACGAAGGCGCTGAGACCGTTACTGCTTCCTGCTTGATAAAATTGGCTGTCAGCAGCAGAAATGTTAGTAACAGGAACGCGACATCGCACATCGCAGTCATGTCAACGGCCGTACTTTTTCTTTTAATTTTGACTTTAGGCATTGTGCAAACTGGTTTTAATGTTTCGCTGCATAAGTCTGAACGATACTGAACCCGGCTTCGTCAATGCTGTACATCAGCTTGTCGATTTTATTTGTCAGGTAGTTATAAAAAATGATTGCCAAAGCTGCGGTGCTGATTCCCAGTGCAGTGTTGATCAATGCTTCGGATATACCACCAGCCAGTGCAACAGAGTCGGGGGCACCGGCATTGGCAAGTGCTGCAAACGCCCGAATCATTCCCAAGACAGTTCCGAGCAGCCCTATCATCGTTGAAACAGAAGAAAGTGTCGCCAGGATGATAAGGTTTTCTTCAAGTCCTGGCAGCTCAAGCGCTGTGGCTTCTTCGATCTCTTTTTGAAGTGAAACAAGTTGCTGTTCCTTGGTCACATTCTTTTCCTTTTCAGCAGTTTCGTAACGACGTAATACAGACACTACAACATTTGCAACAGACCCTTTTTGCTCGTCACAGGCTTTGATGGCATCATCAACCTGCCCGTTGGAAAGGAGATGCTGGATTTCTTTAACAAACAGGGTTACAGAACCTTTCCCACGTGCCTTTTGAATGGCGTAGTAACGCTCTATGGAAAACGTCAAAACGATGATTAACAAACTCATTAAGATGGGGACAATGAATCCACCTTTGTAAACCACCCCAAAATAATTACCGGGAATAGGTTGGTTTTCAGGATTGTTTCCCTGAAAATTGGCCGGATTTCCAAAAATGAAGTGATAGGCCAGAAGTGACAAAAAGATTGCAGTCAAAATTACAAATGTTGGAAGTCCAATTTTAAAAGTGCGTTTTTTCTTTGATGTTGATGATTTCATTTTGATGATATTTTTAGTAACGTTAATTTGTTGTTTTATTTCATTGATATTCAGTGCTAAACTGGTTGTATTTTCTTGATAAAGACACGATAATTCAGAGCGATAAGTATCAGCCAGTCTGAAAATCAGGAGCATATTTCGCCAACATTCTCTTTATTCAGGAAAATGAGATGATGTTATGAAAGTTGAAAGGGGAGGTTCGATCAAATAAGCAAGACCCGCAACTTGATAAATTGCTTTCGGGTACCTGTTCGGTTTTCCAAAAAGTCTGAAAATATTTTATAGCATGCTTCCTGCTTTTGACTACGGTAGTCTGTTGAATGGTTTTCATTCAGATAGTTAATTGTCACAAGGGGTTCTGTAAAAGAAATCAGGTAATTGCTTTCAGAACAAATGAATCCAAAAAAAACCGATTCGGAATTTGTTAATATCCCTTGTTTCTCAATGACCAAATTATCAGATGATTGAACATTGCTGCCGAAGTCCGGTAATGAATGTCCTTTCTGATTTGCTGCCCCTGCAGTCAAAATAAAATAGCAAAGCGTTAAAAAGAGCAGATAATATTTCATAACCTGAAAAGTCAGAATTGCTTTAATATATATGGGAGCCGAATTATGTCCCTTGGTGGTCCTTTTTACATTCGAAGGAATGCAAACATTATTGAAGCCACCATTATTACTACAATTCCCACGATTATAATGGTTTTTGTGTTCGATTCAGCATATTCTGAATCGTCTTCGTTTGAAGCGTTTTTGTTGTTGTTCATATAGCATAAATTTATACATGACTATTCGAGCGAATGCCGGGAAGGGTAAAAAAGTATGATGTATAAAGCAATACTATAAACTACGGCGCGTGTATGAGAGGTACTTTAAAATGAACGACTCCAAGGTGGTAGGATTGATCCGGAGTCTTTAATTTCTGAACAGAAAATCCAGAGAGCTCGACTTCTGTATATTTTTCACTTTCGAGCGAAACAGTTTTAAATATGTTAGTTGAGAAAGTTGAAATCTGATCCGTTTTGATCAAACTCTCAAACCCGGACTGATTGGATTGTTCAAAAAAGCAAATCGATTCCTTTTCGGCTTGTATCACCGGAACAACATTCTCTGAACTATATAATCCGAGAATTTTAAATAGTATTACAAGAATAATCAGTCTCACGAATGAAGTTCTATCCTTTTGACGATTTTGTTATTTGGCGTAACAAATTTGTCCGCAATTTCGGCTGTAAAATTAGGAAAATTTCTTTGGTATATCGGAAAAGGCTATGAATGCTTCAAAAAATTAAATAAGGTTAAGTAAATGTGTATTGAGCTTTGAATTCTTCTTTTATCTGGAAATTTATAATTGTTTTGGTTGGTTGAAAATCAGTTAGTTGTTCTATGTTATCTTTCAGAATAATTGCATTGTATCCGTTTTGTGACGGCTCTTTAATATTGGGTTTTCAATTTTGCAACAAAGCCGGTGTATTTCCTGAATTGATTACACCGCTTTATCGTTTCAGAAAAATGGCTGAATTATGTCGCTGGTTTTGTTTTTGCCGGTTTAGCCATGATGACAAAAGTCCCGTCGGATTGACCGTAACGCTGGATTCCAAAGCGTTCAAAGGGCAGCTTTTCGACTACGAAATTGTTGTGGTTGACGATGGATCGAAAGAAGATACCGTTAACGGGGTAAAAAAGCTGAACGATCCAAAAGTTTGTCTCATCAAACTGAAGCACAATTATGGCCACTGTCCGCCAATAATGGCAGGAATCGATCATTCAACAGGTGACTACATTTCGACCATCAACGGAGATTTGCATAGTAATTCCGCTGATTCTGGACGGCGACATCACCTTCCTCGCTTTTTCCGATAATACCCATTGCGCAATCGTTCTCAGGAGGAACAAAACCTGCAACACAAAACCTATGGCAAAAATCAGCATGTATTTCCGGATGAAAAATCAGGTACAAACATATCTCCGAATTGTTACACTGTTATTTCGATTTGGTTAAAACCTTGTGCCGCGCTAATTTTCGTGTACCGCTTCAATTACGTGCATTTCTTCGAGTACAATCCTGATGGCTTGTATCAGGTTGTCGATGTCTGCCGGATAGAGTTGCCCGATGTTCCCGATCCTGAAACAGTTGGTATCGCTCAGTTTTCCCTGGTAAATAACTTGACCGCGTTTGTGCAGCTCTTCGTAAAAAGTGGTGAAATCGAAGTTTTGGCTTTCAGGAAAAAGAAAAGAGGTAATGATGTATCCCTGGTCTTTTTTGTCGAGGTAGGTTTTTAGTCCAAGCGCTTCGGTGCCTTCAATCAGGCGGCTGTAGTTTCCGCGGTATCTGGCCGAGCGTTTTTCTACACCTCCTTCTGCTTTCAGTTCATCAATGGCTTTTCTGAATGCCAAAATAGCCTGGATCGGTGGCGTAAAACGGAACTGGTTGTTTTTCCTGAAGTCGGTCCATTGACTGTGTAAATCGAGTGAAACAGAGCGCGTATATCCGGCGCAGGCTTCCAGTGCACTCACTTTGGCGAAGATGAATGAAAACCCGGGAACTCCCTCGATACATTTGTTTGACGACGAAACAAGGAAGTCGATGTCGAGTTTATTGATGTCGATGGGAACAGCGCCAAAACTGCTCATGGCATCGACAATGAAGATTTTGTTGTATTTGTGGGCCAACCGGCCAATGCTTTCAATGTCGTTGAAAATACCGGTGGTGGTTTCGCAATGCACGATGGCAATGTGCGTGATGCTGTCGTCGTCGGCCAGTATTTTTTCTGCGTCTTCTGCCGAAGGGACCATGTTTTCTTTATACTGAAGAACGGTGGCACGGATGCCGTAAATCTCGGCCATCTGTTTCATGCGGTCGCCATAAGCGC
Organism: Bacteroidota bacterium; assembly: GCA_023393265.1. Lineage (GTDB taxonomy): Bacteria > Bacteroidota > Bacteroidia > Bacteroidales > Prolixibacteraceae > Aquipluma. The sequence goes on from JAEWME010000024.1 coordinate 12,901, forward strand.
CGTTTGTAAGCAGAAGCAAATGTCCGTACGACGGAATAACGCTCGAAATTACCGATTCGACGCCGAAGGTTCCGGAACCCTGCATCAAAACAACTTCATAACCATCGGCAGGCGTTAGCCCTGCAATGGCAATCAGTTCCGTCCTGATTTCCTTAACAACTTCCAGAAATTCCTTGTCGCGCGAGCCCATGTCGTGAAGCATAGCTTCTTTTACCGAATATTTGGTATTGAGAGGTCCGGGTGTAAAAAGTTTATTATCCATGTTATTTGTTTACTGCGGTTGATAGATTTGATGAATATTCGTCCGTATTTTCCAATTCGGCTTCCTGGTTTTCTTTTCCGTAGTTCCACTTAAAAATGAGGAGAGACGCGGCGGCCAGCGCTACGATAACGAAAAGTCCGAATAAAGCATTCCAGCCATATTCTTCGGAGAAATAGGCAACTACAAGCGGCGACAGCAATTGTCCGGCAGAACCTACTCCGTTGATGAGACCGGCAGCCAGGGCAGCTCCCTGGTTCTTGCCCATGTCCATGGCGGCAGCGCCCGACATAATGGAATCTGGTCCGTATGTGAAGAAGCCAATCATCCCGATGGAAATGATGGTTGGAACGATGCCCAGCTTGCTTAGTTGTGGCTGAAAATAGAGTACAATGGCCAGCCCGAAAAGCATGATGGAACTGATGGAGAATCGTTTCGATTTAAAAAAGTAGTCGGAGATGTATCCGGCAGCCAGTATTCCGAAAAAGCCGAAAGCTTCGTAAGCAATCGAAGTGTACCCGGCTTGTGCATCGGAGTAGTGGAGCGCTTCCGAAAGGTAGAGTGGCAGCCAGAAAAGGAACGCATAGCGCGTAAATTTCACAAAGAAATACATGGCTGCAGCAATCCACACTGCCTGGTTTTTCAATACTCCCAGGTGTGCCTCCCGGTTTTCCTTTCCACCCTTCTTTTTATCAATATTTTTTGCGAACGATTTCAAACCTACATCTTCCGGTGTATTTTGGGCGAAAGCAATGTAAATAAGCGATATAATGAGCAGTAGTGCCGATGGAATAAGGAAAGCCCTGCGCCAGCTTAGTTCTGTGAGGGTATTTTGGTTCGAAAGCCAGTAGGTGGCAAAAGCCGTGGCTGCCATTCCGCCAATCACATAGCAGGTGGTCCAGTACGACATCACCACCCCTCTCTCTTTTTTCCTGAACCAGGGCGTCAGATTTTTTATCAGCCCCGGCCAGCCCGACGATTGTCCGAAACCGTTCAGCCCCATCAGGAAAATGAAAGAACCAACAGTTCCCATCCATCCCATGAGCATGTTGGCAAAAACGGAAACCAGCAGTCCAATCCCAACGATTATTCTCGGGCCGTTGCGGTCGCTGAGATAACCATTCAGAAACTGTCCCAGCATATACATGACACTGTAAACAGTGATGACGATGGCAAATTCTTCTTTCGAGGTGTGCAATTCGCGGCTCATCACCGGCATTACAACACTGAAATTTTTTCGGCAAAAATACATACCAAAATAGGCGAGCCAGGTAAGTGTGAATATCCTGACCCGCCACGATTTCATTTCGGGTAAAAGCGCCTTAGCCATGCGTTTATTTTGTATAAAGCTCCTGAATGGGCTCGGCTACCGGGTGCTCTGCCGTGAATTTGAAGCCAAGTAAAGCAGCAATGGTTGCCGCATATTGTTTGTGGAAAAGTTGTTCAGGTGTTTTTACTTCGCCGAGTGCTTTGGTGTCGGGACCAATAACGGCGAGCCATGTTTCTCCTGATTCTTTCACTTCCTGACCGTGATCACGCCAGGTGTCGAGGCCAAGGCCACCGCGGCCGTGGTCGCAGGTTATGAGGAGCGTCGTTTTGTTTTTGTATTGCGGGTCCGACTGAAGAATATCCCAGATGTCGGCAAGCATCGCATCTTTGGCATGGGCAGCAGCGAGATATAAATCGTACATACCGGCATGGGCCAGGTCATCGGTTTCATCGAAAGCAATGTAAAGGATACGCGGATGATAAGCTTTCAGGTATTCTCGGCCTGCCATGTAGGTAATTGCATCGGGACGAACGCCAACCGGTCGGGGCGAAAGCCGCTGGAAATCGGCCACCAGTTTCAGGTTCGGATTATTAAAATTGAGTGTGTCGGTGTCGGAGTTCACATAAATGCCGCTCCTTGGTTCATTCAGGATAAACGGAAAAGCATTCCACGAACTGAATACGGCAATCTTCCCTTTGAAATTCTTCTGTTGATTCAGAAATTCGAGTACACTGGTATTTTTGTTGTTGACTTTGTCGTTCGAGTTGACGGCAATGTCTGGATAACCGGTTAAAATTTCGTTGTAGCCAGGATACGAAAATTGATAGGGATTGGCCACATTTACTTTGCTGCCTTCGTTGCGGTTACCATGCAGTTGTCCGTTTTTGGCAACCACGTTCCACAAAAAAGGGAACAGCTTCCGGCGGCTTTCGTTTTGGTCGTCGCTCCCAAAAGCGACTGAAGTAGCTTCCATTTCCCGGGTGTAGTTTTTGTTTTTCAGGAGCGCTTCGTCGGCTCCGCCAAAAACTTCCTGCCAGCGAAGTCCATCGAGGGTAACAATTACCAGGTTCTCTGTTTTTGACTGTGCCAGTGCAGGTTTAATTGATATAAGGCATATTAATGAAAATAAAATAGTTGCGCGTATGTTTTTCATCGCTATTGCAGTTAAGGTTACTGATTTGTTTTCTGTGTTATTTTTCATGTTGTTCTCCGATTCTTCGGTCGATTTCTTCGAGGATTGATGCGCATTCCCACACGCCGTTGGCGACAAAATCGGCACCGGCATCGAGTAGTTTCGTTCGGGCTTTTTCGAGTTTCGAAGCCAGCCATTCCGGATCGGCTTTCGTAACTTCATCAGGCGTTAAACCAAGTTCATTGCCCGATTGTGTGACGCCAATGGTCCACATTCCGGCATTTTTCCCTTCCTGAATGTCTGCAATTGTGTCGCCGATTTTCACCATTCGGCTGAGGGGATAAACATTCAGGATTTCACTGTTGAGGTAGATCATCCAGGGCGCCGGGCGGCCCGACGATACTTCGGATGAATTAACGATGGAGTCGGGGCGAAGACCTTTTTCAAAAGTAAATGGCAGGATATTATTCATCATTTCGGCGACGTACCCGGTTGTTGAACCTACTTTCACGCCTTGTCCCTTTAGTGAGTTAATCAGTTCGACGGCTCCTGGAATGGGTTCGCAGTAGTTTTTCACGATTTCTGTCAAGGCAGGTTCCAGTTCGCTGTAAACATCCTCAACGTCGGCTTCTGCCGGTACCCGGCCATACTCGGCATACCATTGTTTCCTGATCGACTCGATGGCAAATAATTCGCGAACGTGGTCTTTTTTTGCGAGGCCCATGGGTTGCCGAGCTTCTTCTTTGGTAACAATGATTTCCCGGTCTCTGAAAACTTCAATAAAAACCTGGGTTGGGGCGATACATCCATAGTCGATAATGGTTCCCGCCCAATCGAAGATGACTGCTTTAATGTTGTTTAGTTTCATTGTCGTAGTTTGTTAATGGTCATTCGTTCCGATAAAAAGAAACCCCGCCAGTACCTTAACACTGACAGGGTTCTTCCAATTAATCGTGTTAAAAACTTAGTGCGAAATATGTTGTGGCTATTTTACGATCCATATTTCAGCATTGATGTCGTCGGTCTCTGAGCCAAACTGACTTTTGAGCGCTGCATTGTAATTGTCGGCGTTGGTTGTTCTTTCGGATGAAGGATACTGCCAGCGTTTTGCAATTCGGCCACTGTTGGCGGTACCGGGGCCGGTGAGGAAAGCAGGCACACCGGTGCGACGGTAATTGTTGTAAGCTTCCCATCCCGAATTCTGGAAAAATGCCAGGTATTTCTGTGTCAGAATCTGGGTGAGGGCAGTAGCAGCATTACCGCTCAGTTTCACACCAGCCTGTTCATAATAGGCAGTCCACTGGGCTTCCACATCCGGAACTCCGTGAAAACTCCACGAAGCTTTAATTCCCTTTACATAGTATTCTTCCGCATTTCCGGATATCCAGCCGCGATTGATTGCTTCTGCAATGTTGAAACATGTTTCGGAGTATCCAACCTGGATACAGGGTTCGCCGGTGTAGGAACTGTAATATTTATCTTTACTGATGGCCGAGTATTCACCGGCAAGCATTTTGGTCGACATGTCGTCGAGGCTTTCGCCTGAACTGGCACCTACATAAGCTTCAAAGTCTTTTTCGGTTAGCCCGTTTTTGATTTTTGCAGGAGCAGGGTCGGCCACGATGAATGTTCTTGGGTCTTTCAGTTGAACCAGAGTATTGAGGTAGGTCGCCGACATGTTGTTACGGGTGGCTGTTTGTCCGTAGTTGTCCTGATTGAGCGGATATTTGTCGGTTGAACTGTTGTATGTAAATTTCAGGTTATCGTCGAGCGAACCAATTACCGGATATTTATCGGGGTTTCCGACAACATCGCTGAAAAGTTTTTTGACATTCAGATCGCCATCCGATTCTTTTTTGCTTAGGTTGATGAGGACACGCAGTTTATACGAGTTCACCACTTTTTGCCATTTACGAAGATCGTTGCCCAGCATAAAATCGCCGGTAAGTGTTTTATCGTTGGCATCAATCAGTTGCTGAAGGCCTGTGTTAGCTTCTTCGAGCCAGGCAAGCGCTTGTTTGAAAACAGCTTTCTGCGAATCGTATTTTGGCTTGGTATTATCGAGGCCCTGCAAGGCTTCTGTCATTGGGACATCGCCGAGGCGAAGGCTCATATCCACGTAGAAGTATGCGGTGAAGAACTTACCAAGTGCTGAATAAGCATTATTTTCAGGAAGACCGATTCTGGTTGCTTCTGCCGTCATCTGGTTTACATCTTTCAACTGAGCGAAGTTGAAACTTGTGCTCGTCCAGTCGTATTCCTGATCGTCGTAATAAGCATAGTTGCTGCACCAGAACTGGTTCCAGCGCTGGACATCGTTCCATGGCGACGAATACAGGCTGTATAAAACATTCGTGAATATAAGTGCAGGCGGAACTTCGCCGGGACGGTTCGGGTCTTTTTCAAGATCTTCGAATTTCTGACAGGATGAAAGTGCTGTTACAAACACGATCATGAGTATGATTATTCTTTTCATATTTTACTAATTGAGAATTGTTTGGATTTTAGAATGATATGCTCAGGTTAAACCCGTAACGTCGCATGGTTGGAGTCTGCAGGCCGGAGTATCCGTCGGTTCCGGCATATTGTTCGATGTCGATGTCCTTACGTTCGGCAAAGTAGAGCAGGTTACGGCCCACAAGCGAGAAGCTGGCTTTACGGATAAATGTTTTAGCCAAAAATTGCTGTGGAACATTGTAAGTGATAACCACCTCGCGCAGTTTCACAAAAGTGCGGCTGATGCGGTCGGCAACATCGGTTCCATAGTAGCGGCTGATATAGTCCTGAAGGAATGTTGCAGTGGTATTGGGCGCAAACTGAAGTTCGTTGTAATTTGTGACGTGCCCATCAGAATCGTAATCGATGGCTTTTCCGTTGCTTACAACAACACCTTCGCCTACATACGATTTAATACCTTTCACGTC
>JAEWME010000373.1 GCA_023393265.1 Bacteroidota bacterium
GCCAGTTCTCAAAAGCTGGTTTCTCAGCTTTCGTTTGGCTGGAACAACTATGCCTGGACAAAGCTTCTTACAACCTACGGGAAAAGCAAAGCATACCTCTATTATTTCACGCGGGTTCCGCCCGGCGAACCCAATTATGGCGCTTTCCATTCGGCTGAATTTGGATACGCGCTTCACACCCTATACCTATGGGATCGTCCGTTTACCGAAACCGACCGTCGGCTGGAAGACATAATGAGCAGTTATTGGGTGAACTTCGCGAAAACAGGCGATCCAAATGGGGCAGGCCTGCCGCAATGGCCTGCTTTTGACTCTGCTAATCCGGAGGTGATTGAACTGGGCGACGAAGTGAAAGCGGCTCCGCTGCCATTCAAAGACCAACTAAAATTCATGGACGAAATCAATAGCCAGCCAAACTGAAACTACAAAATAATACGAAACACATTAAAACTTAACTCATGAAAAAATTATTAGTATTCATTCTTTCCCTTGTATGGTTTGCAGGAGCACAAGCTCAGGAGCTTTCCAATTTCAGGAACAGAAAACCAATTATTTCGCCGGAAATTGGCAAAACTGAAGTAACATTCAGGCTTTTCGCACCAAAAGCTGATTCGGTGCAACTTACAGGTGGGTTTTCCCCAATGGTCAAAATTGAAACCTCCATGGGTAAAATGGATGTCCCGGGAAAATCAAATCTCACCAAAGATGAAAACGGTCTTTGGTCAATCACACTTCCTCTGCCCGCTCCGGAACTGTACACCTACAATTTCATCGTCGACGGCGTGTCAATCAATGATCCGAACAACATTTTCCTGCAACGCGATGGTACCCGCTACCTGAGTGTTTTGCTCGTTCCGGGAGAAAAAACAGCGAATTACTTCGAAGCCAAACATCGTGGCAACCTGCATCAGGTTTGGTACGATTCGCCAACACTTGGACTGAACCGGCGCATGTTTGTGTACACACCTTACGGCTACGAAACCAGTGGGAAAAGCTATCCTGTTCTTTATTTGCTCCACGGAGCCGGTGGCGACGAGGATGCATGGAGCACCATGGGACGCACCCGTCAAATCCTCGACAACCTGATTGAAAAAGGGCTTGCCGTTCCCATGATTTGTGTGATGCCCAACGGCAATCCGAATCAGATGGCAGCCAAAACGGCCATGTTGCCCGAAGGTGAGTTCAATTTCAGGGATCCGGCAAACGCAAACCTCTATGTGAAAAGCATTGTAAAAGACATCGTTCCTTACATTGAAAAGAATTACCGGGTGATTGCCGACCCCGATCACCGGGCTATTTCAGGGCTTTCGATGGGCGGCGGACACACCATTGCTGCAGCCAACGAGTATCCGGGCACGTTCCAGTACATCTGCCCGCTGAGCATGGGTTTGTGGGGCGAGCAGCCCGATATCGACGCCAAGCTGCAGGGCTTGAAAAAAGCCGGGTACAAATTGTATTGGCTGGCCTGCGGGAAGGAAGATTTTGTGTGGGAAAGTGCGCAAAAACTGGATACCAAGCTGACTGAAAACGGTCTGAAACATACCTTTTTTGTTTCGGACGGAGGTCATACCTGGGCCAATTGGCGACTTTACCTGAATACGTTTGCCCCGCTGTTATTCAAATAGATTCAGGATAATCTTTTACGGTGAATCAACGATTAAAACGGCGATGCCGCGAGGCATCACCATCCAGACCAATTCAAAATTTTAAATTTATGCTAAAAATAAAAACACTTGTTATTGCAGCCATGATGGCCCCGATCGTATCCCTGTCGGCTGAAAAAGGGCACAAGTCGACGCTGCTTCAATTCGACAAACAAATTGATGGAGTCATCAGCCAGATGACGCTCGAAGAAAAAGTAAATATGCTTCATGCCAAGTTCATGTTTGTCTCCGCAGGAGTTGAACGGCTTGGCATTGCCGACATCAAATATGCCGACGGGCCTTTTGGCATCCGCGAGGAAATGCAGCCCAAAGGCTGGGCAGGGCTCGGCTGGGAGACCGACAAAGCTACATTTTTCCCGACAGGATCGGCGCTGGCGGCAACCTGGAGCCCCGAGCTGGCCTACTCCTACGGAACCGGAATGGCTAAAGAAGCGCGTCTGCGCGGAAAAGACATGATCCTCGGACCGGCGATCAACATCCAGCGCATCCCAACCGGCGGGCGAACCTACGAATACCTGAGCGAAGACCCGTTCCTGAGTTCAAGACTGGCGGTGGGCTATACCAAAGGTGTTCAGGATAATGGTGCTGCTGTTTGCCTGAAACATTATGCGCTGAACAACCAGGAAAACAACCGTGGCACCGTGAATGTAATTATCGGCGAACGTGCCATGCGCGAAATCTATCTGCCGCCGTTCAGAGCTGCTGTAGAAGAAGCCGATGCTTTTGGCGTGATGTCTGCCTACAACAAGGTGAACGGGTTCTGGTGCGCCGAAAACGACGTGCTGCTCGACCAGATTCTGCGCCAGGACTGGGGTTTCGCCGGAATGGTCATTTCCGACTGGGGCGGAACACACAGCACCGTCGGATCAATCAAAGCAGGCCTCAACGTGGAAATGCCCGACCAGAAATACCTCGGCAAAGCCCTGATTGACTCGGTAAAAGCCGGAAAGGTTTCTGAAGAAACGATCAACCAGCGGGTTCGTGAGATTCTCCGGGTCAGAATGGCCATCAAACCTGTTCCTGAAGAAGTGGCCAACAAGGAAATGACGTCGCAACCCGCGCAGCAGAAAATTGCCTACGAAGTGGCCTGCAAATCAATCGTTCTCCTGAAGAACGAAGGAGCGCTTCCGCTTAAACTCGAAAACAGACCGGTTATTGCGGTCATTGGTGCAAATGCGACTCAAATTATGGCTACCGGCGGATTGGGGGCCGGTGTGAAAACACTCTACGAAATCACCCCGCTGGAAGGACTAAAGAACCGGATTGGGGATAAAGCCGAGATTCTTTTTGCCCAGGGGTATGAACCAGTTAAATTCAGTTGGGGAAGAAAGACACCCGAACAACTGGAAAAAGAAAAGCAGGAAAAGGAACTGGCCGCCAAAAAACTCGCTGAAGAAGCCATTGAAGTAGCCAAAAAAGCGAGCATTGTATTGTTCATCGGAGGCGATAACCGTTCGGTGGAAACCGAGGGCAGCGACAGAAAAGACATTTTCCTGCCATCAGGACAAGACGAACTGATTCAGAAAATAGCCGAAGCAAATCCGAACATTGTAACCGTCCTGACCAGCGGTGCACCCAACGACCTGAATGTGGTAAAGCCACTTTCGAAAGCGTTGCTCATTTCGTGGTTCAACGGCACCGAAGGTGGAAATGCGCTGGCTGATGTGCTGATCGGGAACATTTCACCCTCCGGAAGATTGCCTTTCTCATTACCTGAAAAACTGGAAGATTCTCCGGCCTACGCGCTCGGCAATTATCCGCAGGGAGTAAAAAAGGCAGATGTTTTTGCCAACCTGGTTGCCGAAACCGAAAATATTGAAAAGCCAAAAGAAGAAGGTGCAAAAGCCAACGACCCAAACACCGCCTATTATTCCGAAGAATCGCTGGTAGGCTACCGCTGGTTCGACACGAAAAACAAGCCGGTAATGTACCCCTTCGGTTATGGCCTCACCTACACCACTTTCGACTATTCGAAACTAAAAACCGACAAGGATAAATATGGCAAAAATGATGTGATCAAAGTTTCGCTCGGGTTGAAAAATACGGGCAAAATGGCTGCAGACGAAGTCGTTCAGGTGTATGTTCACCGGGTGAATCCGTCGGTTGAATGGCCGGCCAAAGAACTGAAGGCGTTCGCCAGAGTCTTGCTCACTTCAGGAGAAAGCAAAACCGTAACACTGGAAATTCCGGTGAAAAATCTCCAGTACTGGAATCAGTCCAAACAAGCCTGGGATGACGACCTGTGCAAAATTGAACTGCTGGTTGGTGCGTCGGCCGGCGATATCAAACTGAAAAAAGAAATCTCGCTTAAATAAACCTGACATTAAAACCCAAACCTTATCAAATGAAGACCAATAGAAGAAACTTTTTCCAGACCCTCGGAGCCGGAGCTGCAGGAATTAGTCTGGCTTCCATCCCTTTGGCCGGATGTACTGCAGCAAACGCATCGGAATCAGATGACGATCAGATACTGCTTATTGGCGACGACATTGCCATTGCGCAAACGCAATATGGCAAAGTGAAAGGCTTTATTCTGCGCGGCATTCACCAATTCCGGGGAATTCCTTATGGAGACAACACCGGAGGCGAAAACCGGTTTATGCCACCAAAACCACCCAAAGCATGGGAAGGCATTTTGCCAACCGTTTGGTGGGGAAACACGGCTCCCCAAATCATGGACAACCGTTATGCCAACGCCTACGCTTCGTTCGTCGATCACTGGAACTACGACGATGTGAGTGAAGATTGCCTGAAACTGAACGTCTGGACACCTGCCATCGACAACCAAAAGCGTCCGGTACTGGTTTGGCTGCATGGCGGCGGATATACCAACGGAAACGGCATTGAACAGGACGGTTACGACGGTGAAAACCTGAGCCGCAAAGGCGATATCATTTTCGTGTCGATCAACCACCGCCTTGGACCAATTGGTTTTTCTGACCTCTCGGCTGTCGGCGGCGAAAAATATGCCAACTCCGGAAACGTGGGAGCCCTCGACATGGTTGCTGCCTTGGAATGGGTGAAAAACAACATCGCCAATTTTGGCGGCGATCCGTCCAATGTGACGATCATGGGACAATCGGGCGGCGGCGCTAAAGTTTGTGTACTGGCGGCTATGCCAAAAGCAAAAGGATTATTCCACAAAGCTGTTCCTCTGAGTGGATCGACGATCCAGGCGATGGATCAGTCTGTTTCGCAAAAACTGGGAGAATACATCCTGAAAGAAGCCGGACTGAAAACTTCGGAAGTAGATAAACTTCAGGAGATACCCTGGAAAGACTACATCTTGCTGGCCAATAAAGCAGCACAAAAATTTGCAACAGAAAATGCCGGAACCGGAATGCGTGGTGGATTTAGCCCGGTAGCCGACGGCGAAAATATCGTTAAAGAACAATTTTTCGGCGAGCCTGATGGACTTTCGTCGGATGTGCCTATGTTGATTTGCACGACCTTCCACGAATGGGGAATGGCCCGAACCATGCCTGAAATCGAAACCATCACCCGCGAAAAAGCCATCGAAATGCTGAAAGAACGCGCCGGGTTCAGGGGTGGACTGGGCGATAAAGCCGAAGACGCTTACGATGCCTATGCAAAAGCTTTCCCCGCAGCCAAACCCATAGAAATAATGACGCTGGTGAGCAGCAACCGCAAAGGCGCTGTTGAAACGGCCAATGCCAAAGCGGTACAAAAAGCACCGGTTTATCTCGCCTGGTTTGGCTGGGAGCCACCGCTTTTCGACAACCGGATGCGCGCATTCCACTGTCTCGACATTTGTTTCTGGTTTGCCAACACCGACCTCATGTTTACTCACACTGGTGGCGGAAAAAGGCCAAGAGCACTTTCAGAAAAGATGTCGGGTACTTTGCTGCAGTTCATGAAAACCGGCAATCCTGATGGTGGCGGATTACCAAACTGGACTCCCTATACTGCCGAAAAGGGTGCAACCATGATTCTGACTGATCATCCTGAAGTAAAAGATGATCCGGATCGTGAAGCAAGGGCTTCATTATAAACTCAAAAAAAAGAATTATCTAATTTAAACCCAATATTTTATGAAATCAAGTCCTTTTTGCTCTCTCCGGAGAGCCGGACTTTTCTTTTCCCTGATTGTGACCATCTCATATGCAGGAATTGGAAAAACAAAGGCGGCGGAACCCGAAAACAAAGCGCTTCAGCAAATCGTAGCAAAAATGACGCTCGAACAAAAAGCGCAGTTGGTGATCGGCACCGGCATGTTCATGGACCTGCCCGATTCAATTAAGAAAAAATTCGGCATGTCGACTGAGCCACCGACCGATCCGTACTCCCAAATGGTGGATAAAATCCGCAAATATCTCCCGGGAGCTGCAGGAAATTCTGCAGAGTTTCCTGAACTCGGAATTACGACCCAGGTGTTGACCGATGGACCTGCCGGATTGCGCATCCAGCCTAAACGAAAAGGCGATGATAAAACGTACTACTGCACCGCTTTCCCGATTGCGACTGTTTTGGCATCGACCTGGGACACCGAACTGGTTTACAAAGTTGGCCAGGCCATGGGGAATGAAGTCAAAGAATATGGCTCCGACATATTGCTGGCGCCGGCGCTTAACATCCAGCGCGACCCGCTTTGCGGCCGAAACTTCGAATATTATTCAGAAGACCCGCTGATCGCCGGAAAAATGGCTGCCGCTATGGTCAACGGCATCCAGTCGAACGGTGCCGGAACGTCGATCAAACATTTTGCAGCCAACAACTCCGAAACCAACCGAATGACGGTCAACACCATCGTGAGCCAGCGGGCGTTGCGCGAGATTTACCTGCGTGGCTTCGAAATCGCGGTGAAAGAAGCCCAGCCATGGACGGTGATGTCGTCGTACAACAAAATCAACGGCACCTACACGTCGGAAAGCCACGACCTGCTAACCAAAATCCTGCGCGACGACTGGGGGTTCAAAGGATATGTGATGACTGACTGGGGCGGTGGAAGCGACGTGGTTGCCCAAATGAATGCCGGAAACGACATGATTCAACCCGGCAGTCCAAAACAAATTCAGGAGATTGTTACAGCAGTGAAAGATGGCAAGCTGGATGAAAAAGTGCTGGACAAAAACGTTGCCCGCATCCTGACCATCATGACCAAAACACCGCGCTACAACCACTATCGTTTTTCGAGTACTCCGGATTTGGCTGCACATGCTGAAGTAACCCGCCAGGCAGCATCCGACGGCATGGTTTTGCTGAAAAACGAAGGCAATGCGCTGCCGCTGGACAAATCAGTAAAGAATATCGCGGCCTTCGGTAATACGTCCTACGATTTCATTTCAGGAGGAACAGGTAGCGGCGACGTGAACGAAGCGTACACCATTTCTCTGACCGATGGGCTGCGAAATGGTGGATTCACGTCAGTTGATGAACTGAAAAGCATTTACGAAAACTACCGCAAAGTAACCGAGGCCCAAAAAGGTCCTTCTAAAAATCCGTTTGCCTTTATGGGTGGGAAAGACCCGCTTCCGGAAATGGTCGTTACACCTGAATTGGCCCGGCAAATGGCAGAAAAAGCCGACATCGCCCTGATCACCATCGGACGCAATGCGGGCGAAGGACGCGACCGACTAGTTGAAGGAGGTGATTTCCTGCTTTCAACAGTAGAAATGGACATGCTTAAAAATGTGAAAGAAGCCTTCAGCGCAAAAGGTAAAAAGACCATTGTCGTTCTGAACATTGCGGGGGTGATTGAAACAGCCAGTTGGCGCGATATTCCTGACGCCATTTTGCTGGCATGGCAACCCGGGCAGGAAGCCGGAAATTCGGTTACCGACGTACTAAGCGGCAAAGTAAATCCTTCGGGAAAACTGGCAGCTACTTTTCCAATGGCTTATTCCGACACGCCAACGGCTAAAAACTTCCCGGGAATGTCTGAACAATCGGACAAAGAAGACAATGCAGCAGACCTTTCGGGCTTCTCGTTCATGCGACGCAAACCGTGGAAAATTGTTTACGAAGAAGATGTTTACATGGGTTACCGCTATTACAACACCTTCAAAGTCCCGACGGCTTACGAATTTGGCTACGGCTTATCGTATACCACTTTCGAAATGAGCAACCTGAAGCTGAGCGCCAAAGATTTCAAAAATGAAATTACCGTTTCGGTTGACGTGAAAAACACCGGCAATGTAGCAGGAAAAGAAGTTGCCCAGGTTTACCTCTCTGCGCCAACACAAAAAATGGAAAAGCCTGTTGAAGTACTGGTTGCCTTTGGCAAAACCAAATTATTGAACCCAGGTGAAAAGCAAACACTTAGTTTTACCCTGAAGTCCCGCGACCTGGCTTCGTTCGACGAAAACACTTCGTCGTGGGTTGCTGAAGCCGGAAATTATGAAGTTCAGATAGGAAATTCATCGGTAAACATAGAGCAGAAAGCCAGCTTTAGCCTGAAAAAGGAGCTGGTGGTTGAAAAAGTGAGCAACGCCCTCGCCCCGCAAGTTGCAATAAACAAGCTGACAAAAAAATAAAATACACAAAGGATTATATCTCCGAAGCATGGCTACCAAACGGTGGTCATGCTTTTTTATTTCCTATACAACAAAACAGCTCTTTATTTTCAAACAGTTAAATAATATTAAATATAATGAAAGCGTAAAAAGTCTTCTTATATTTACTATTCAACTTAAAACCTCCACGTATGTATAAGTTTATCATGCTTTTGTTTTGCCTATTCTGTTTTGTAGGCACAATCCGGGCACAATCCGACAATGAAACTGCGATCAGGAATGCTTTCAGAGATTTTAATGAGAAGATCGAGGCACAAAAAGGTCAGGAAGCAGTTCAATATCTCGACACGAAAACAATTGCTTACTACGACAAGATTCTGGAAAATGCCAGAACGGCCGACTCCAACAAAGTGAGCCAATTGCCGCTGATGAATAAAATGCTGGTTTTGGCATTGCGTAACAATCTGAGCCGACAAGAGATTGATTCATTCACCGGAAAATCTTTTTTCGCTTATTCGGTTGATCACAAAACAACCAATTATGGAAAAGAACTTGGTGAAATTGAAATCGATGGAAATCAGGCCAAAGCAAAACTTCCGCAGATGAAAACCAGCGACGGATTTATCGTTTTAAACAAAGAGGATGGAATCTGGAAGGTTGATTTGACTTCATTTTTCTCCATGTTTGAGCAATTCATGAATGAAAAAATTAAAAACGATTTTGCCGGAGATGAAAACCAGTTTTGCCTGACATTTGCCAGCATAGGTGCAAAGAAACCCGCGGGGAAAGAAATCTGGCAACCTATCGAATAATTCAGTTTACTTTTGGATAAAAAGCATGTTTGCGTTTTCGCGATCATGCTTTTTTAGTTCTTATGAGGTAATAATTTGCAAGGAACAAAAGCCCCATTACTGCAGGCAAGCCGATCATGAACCAGGTTCCTCCCCTGATCCCGGTTGTCCCGAACAGAAAAATCATGCAAACGCTCATAACCAGAAGCAAAATTCCGGCAAGATTCTCACGCTTCCAGGCTAGCCACAAAACCAAAAGCACAAAGATTGTAAAAATGTTGTGCACTAAAAATCCACCTATTTTCTGAAGAAGTGTACCGTCCATCGAAAATACGTCGAACGAAAACATCATGAAGAACAGGGCGACGAGCAACAACAATCCGCGCAGGATCCAGGAGAAGATTTTCTTTTTCATAGCATCGAATTTTAAGTTAGTCAATCTTCAATGACATAAAGTTAAGGTAATTTTTACTGAAATTTTTCACGACGCAGGCTTAATAAAACTTATAAAAACAAAAAACCGCTCTTGCGTACAAAAGCGGTTTCGATATAATAGAGTAAGCAGCCGATCCGCCTGACGCGGTACTGAAGCTTACGAAAATCGCACCAACAATAGTTGGCGCAATTATATTTTGAGTCACTCTTTGATAACGTCATCCCGAACTTGTTTCGGGATCTGTTTATTCGAATAGATGATCCTGAAACAAGTTCAGGATGACCGGCAAATCGATTACTTGATCTCCGATCCGTTTTTAACCGGTGTTGTCGGGGTCACAAATTTCAGCGAGCCATCGGCGTCCTGCGCCATCAGGATCATTCCCTGCGATAGAATGCCTTTCAGTTCGCGTGGTTCGAGGTTCACCAGGATGCTCACTTGCTGACCAATAATTTCTTCCGGATTGTAATATTCGGCAATGCCCGAAACAACGGTGCGTTTGTCGATTCCGGTGTCGATGGTCAGTTTTAGCAATTTCTTGGTTTTGGCTACTTTTTCGGCTTCGATGATGGTTCCGGTACGGATGTCCATCTTCTGGAAATCGTCGTAAGTGCAATTCTCTTTGGCTGGAGTTACCGTTGCATTGGCTGCTTCGTTGGCTTTTTTGGTAGCCAGCAGCCTGTTCACCTGTTTTTCGATCACATCATCTTCGATCTTCTCGAACAACAGTTCCGG